>CAVTAO010000001.1:0-32690 GCA_963732715.1 Candidatus Bathyarchaeota archaeon
AGCCCCTTATATGCTTAGCGCGCGCTTTCAGTTCTGAACTCGAAAAGAGCTTTGACTTCCAGACGCGCACGTGGGTGACTTACAGTAGATTCCCTTTGTAGCAGAGAGAAGCAGGGCACCCCAAGCACCTGTCGCTCCCGTAAAACGTGCAAGTCTCACAATCTGACTTGCAGGGAGTACCCCTTTTCTTGTCCATGTTCGGCTTTAGGGGCACTACTAGGGGTCGAATTGGGGTCACTATCAGGTCAAACTCCATACTTCTAACAGGCAGTTGCTGCCTCATGTGAGAGTCAACACACGACATTATGGACCTTATGTTCTCCCCAATCAACAACACAGTCATGTTGTATCTTCCAGAGGTTAGGAAGCTGTTAAGGTACAGAGGGCATGCATCCAGAAACTTCAGAACCTGCTCAACATGATTTGTTGAAATGTCAACTTTTGCGAGGAAAAGCTGAGTCTTCTTGATATCAGTTCCAATCAAACTGACCAATACACCCTTTTCCTCCAGCTTACGTATTCTTGCGCTTACCGCGGGCTGTGAGATCTTCAAACGCGCTGAGATTTCAGCCTGAGAAAGTCGTGGATCATCGGACAAAGCGCACAATATCCTCTTATCTGTTTCATCAATCTCTTTAGTCAAAGCCTCTCCCCCTAATGAACAGTGGGCATTCTGATATTCTAACATCCTCAGACATATACTCTCATTCTAACTCCAAACCAATTGTGCATCTCTTCTTATGATTTATAATGGCAACGCTTATTACCTTAAAGTTGCACTAGTATATATGTCTACTTATTAGGAGTCAGAATGAAAATGGTGGAGCAAGAATCATGGGAAAACAAATGCTGTCGCTGCGGCGATGACATTAAAGTAGATCTACACCCTGGAAGAAGAGCATGCCATGTCACTTGTGGCCCATGCATGTACCCTGATGACTGGGGCAAGTGCGCTTCATGCGAGATCGTTGGCCACTGCGCATATGCTTTAGACCACCTCAAGAATATGAAACTCAATGGCTTGAAAAAAGGATGCTTCTTCGAACAACAACTCACAGGCGAGGAAACACTATACCATATTCTGAACTTCGTTAACGGCCAACAAAACCTTGCAGACACTGTTGGCGAAAAAGCATATCTAGCGAACTTGAAGAAAACAAACGCCGGAAGCTCATGTCTTCAGAAATAGCCTCGCCAGAATGATTAGAGCACATGATGCAACTGTGTGGTTGCTGTAGCATTCACTATTCGTTCTATCCGTCCAAGATCCGTCAGCCGATTTCCCACAAGGGTTTAAACAAATTCGTACTGCCCAAAAGAGTGATATCCTACATCATAGCCCTCTTTCTCACAGAACTCCAGAATCCTTGACATAGCTCTCAAATCAATTGCCCTTATTTTCTCTTCTTCTGGTCCAACAACCTCTATGACCACGCCTAAGCCTCCCACTCCGCAACACGCATACACGTTCCTGTAGATCCTTATGTCATACTCTGGAGGAAGCCCCATCTCTTTCACAACTTCCTTAACCTTGTCAATCAAAAAATCAATCTGGCTCGGCTGCATTGCGTTGACAAAGTAGACTTCTCTGCAACCTATTCTGGGCATTCATATCCCTTGAAAGGCTATCAAGGTCACTGTCTCGTTTATTCCTGAGATTCTACGGATCTTGTCGAAGATGAACTTGTCAAGTTCTTCCATTGTATCGAATGAGACTTCAACGTGCAAGTCGTAGACGCCATAAGTTGGAGTTGCCTGCCTGACTCCGGTCACTTCCTTGACCTCTTTAAGTACTTCCTTGTCTTTCCCTGCTTGAACTTTCGCTAGAACATAGGCAATTGTCAAGCCACAAACACCTTGCTTACTTGATTTGTTTCATATTAATCAAGCTTTCGAGAGTTCGTATGTTGGTCTCTTACGCGTGGATCCCTCTTGAAACCACGCACACGTGTTATCGCAGTTCAAATTGCGCCTGTCTGTTTCGTTTTCTGAACCTTGCCAAAACTCAATGCATTCCATAAACGCTCATGAGCATAATAAATGAAGATCTTCGTGAGAAGCTCGGTCAAGCCAACGCCACCACTCACAACCAAGTCGCCCGTGAACACAAACACCAGAAGAATCGTAGTGAGAGTTGCGACAATCCTCCAAGAAAGGGCTTTCATCATGCTCCTTACATGCGTTTCCATGTGCGAACACCCTCTTGAATTCCTCTAATCACACACTGAACAGATATAGTTAACTTGATCCTGGAACGAGTGCTAGAGGATGATTCTTTCAGCTTGAATCATCTTCGCTCGTAATGCTCAGGTTTGGAACGCATAACCCTAAATTCAGGAAAAACGGTAATCTGGCTGAGATGAGCATGGACAGAGACTCCGATCAACAGTCAGGGTTCAAGCCATCATTGAGTTTGTTTGACGCCACGGCCATAAGTGTAGGTGCGATAATAGGTGGCGGAATATTCGTCGTAACCGGCATTGCTGCAGGTTTAGCCGGCTCAGCCCTTCTGATCTCCATGCTTATAGCCGCAGTCATCTCTCTAGTCACAGCGTCAAGCTTCGCCGAATTGACAGCATGGTTGCCCAAGGAAGGAAGCATCTACGAATACGCGTACCAACTGATCTCACCGTTCGCAGGCTTCCTAACAGGCTGGATGTGGATACTGAGCAACACCTTCGCAGGAACAGCCGTCTCTCTAGGCTTCGCCTACTACCTAAACACGCTATGGCCAATCCTACCAGCCAACTACGCAGCAGCCATAATCTGCCTACTCTTCACCGTGATCAATTATTATGGCGTTCGAGAATCAGCTACCCTGAACAACATACTCGTAGCAGCAAAACTGCTCATTCTAGCCATCTTCATCATCCTCGGCTCATTGCACACTAGCACAGCAAACTTCTCACCCTTCAACCCCATAAACGCAGGCGTCTTCTACGGCGCAGGCTTCTTCTTCTTTGCCTACGGAGGATTCGCAAGAGCCGCAGTCATCGCCGAAGAAGTCAAAGACGCAAAACGCAACGTTCCTCGTGCATTGTTTCTGGCACTAGGTGTCTCAACAATCGTCTACATTTTAGTAGGCACGGTTGCAATTGGCCTAGTCGGGCCAGCCAGACTTGCAGGCTCAAACGCGCCTCTGGAAGAGGCCATGAAAGCCACAGGAAGCCCAGCCGCAGCCACAATCATCTCGACAGGAGGATTGCTAGCAGCCGCAAGCGTCCTACTCACGTCGATACTGGGCGTTTCAAGAATGGCCTACGCAATGGCAAGAAGGAAAGACCTCCCACAGGAATTATGCAAACTCCATCCAAAAAGGAACACGCCGGTCTACACTGTATGGATCATTGGCATCGCAATGGCATTGTTGGCACTGTTCGCGGACCTGTCAAGAGTCGTGGCCGTGAGTTCTTTCGGACTGCTCTTCTTCTACACCATTGCAAATGCTTCAGCCCTGCGCTTGAAGGTCAAGAAACGCACCTATCCAAAGATTCTGCCAGCAATCGGGGCAGTTTCATGCATATTCATGCTGGTCTTTCTACTGTTCGCTTCATCACAATCGTGGATTATCGGCACCGTATGCTTATTAGCTGGCACAATCTACTACGTCGCCAAACAAAAGCTAAGGCCAACGTGAACAAGACATGCTGGACTGGTGGCTGCTCACAGTATTCGGCTTCTTAATCGGCATACTAGCGTCAATGACAGGTGTAGGCGGCGGCGTCTTCATCGTTCCCATTCTAACATTCTTCTGCGGCTTCGTCGTCAACGCTGCAACAGGAACCAGCCTAGCTACCATAATCTTCACAGCCATAGCTTCAACATTCAACTACGCCAAACAAAAACGCGTCTACTACAGAACAGGCCTGATCCTCGTCACCACAACAGCTCCGGGAGCCTACATCGGCGCATGGTTCGCAACCATCATAGAAGAACGTCTCCTCGCAATAGTCTTCGGCGTCTTTCTCATACTCGTCGCCACCCACACGATAATCAGCCTACTCAGAAAGAAAACACAGGGAAAGGCACAGACCGTGAAAACCGACACTGAACTAATCCATTCAGGAAAAACGATCGCCTTCGGCGTTGGCTTGGGCTTCTTCGGGGGCATCGCTTCGGGCCTACTAGGCATAGGCGGAGGAACCCTCATCGTCCCCATAATGGCTTTTGCGCTGGGAATGTCAATCCACTACGCGACAGCCACGTCCATGTTTACGATGATATTCACGTCAATCTCAGCTGTGACAAAATACTACCAATCAAACCTCATAAACTTCCCAGTTGCCCTAACCCTAGCCGCAGGGTCAATCATCGGAGCCCAAGTAGGAGCCTACACATCCAAAAAAATCTCAGGCAAAAACCTCACACTAATCTTCGGCATAATACTCATGATCGCCGGAGCCAACATGATCATAAAATACTGGTAACCAACACTACTGCTGCTGTTGTTTCCTCTTCAGCATGTTCTCTAGGATCGGTTTCATCTTCGCGTTTTCAGCCTTGATCTTCTCTTTGCCCAACGCCTGCATCTGAGCCGCCATTTCCCTGATAATCTCCGCGAACTTCACGCCTTCCGCTGCCGACACGTACTCTACTCTGAACCTTTCAGGACTCATCCCGAGCTTCTGCAACATCGGCGCCAACGCATCCATCCTAGCCTTCATCTTGTAATTCCCACTAATGTAGTGACAGTCGTAGGGCAGATGACAAGCCCCAACCAAAACCATGCCAGCACCCAGCCTGAACGCCTCAAGCACAAAGTCACGATCAACCCTTCCAGAACACATCACTCTAACGGGCCTTATAATCGGCGGATACTCAAACCTGCTCGTACCAGCCAAGTCGGCACCAGCATAGCTGCACCAGTTGCACAGAAAACCAAGAACCTTGTCCTCAGGATTATCCTCCAAAGCAGATCTTATCTGAGACACAATCTGTGCATCAGTGAAATGCTTCTGCGTGATCGCGTCAGCAGGACACTCAGCCACACAAGTCCCGCAACCATGACACATGGCAGTGAAAACTTCGGCAACCTGCCCCTCCGGAGCCCTAACTGCACCGTACGGACAAGCTTTCGCACAGATACCGCACTTCACCTTCGTGTTCCGGCATTTTGACGGCTCAACCACAGCAACAATGGGTTGAATCTTCCACTTCGGCTGAGAAAGAATCGTGGCCGCCCGTGAAGCCGCGCCCATGCCCTGAGAAACGCTGTATGGCACATCTTTGGGTCCTTGGCAGCCGCCGGCAACGAAAACTCCGTCTGAAGGGGTATCAATGGGCTTGAGCTTTGGATGGCTTTCCATGAAAAAGCCGTCACCACCGCGGCTGATGTTGAACACTCTTGCCACCTCATCCGAACCCTGCGCCGCTACTGCAGCCGTGGCTAACACAACCATGTCAGTCTTGACTTCAACAGGTTCGCCGTTCTCCTTTTCAGCTCGCACCACGAGTTTCCCTGACTCTGGATCCTCAGTGACCTTTCTGCCTGCAAGTTTTGTGCGGATGAAGTTAACGCCAAGATTTTGGGCTTTTCTGAAAAGTTCTTCGTAGCCTTTCTTGTTAGCACGCATATCGGTGTATATGACGTCAATCTTCAGCTTGTCGCCATACTTTTCTTTAAGGAAGACAGCGCTCTTCAGCGTGAGCATGCAGCAGAAGCCTGAGCAATACTCAAACTTGTTGATGTCACGAGACCCAACGCACTGAATGTAAGCGAGGCTTTCGGGCATTTTCCCATCTGATGGCTTCCAGAGTGAGCCAAGAACTTGAGTCCCGGAATCAACGATGCGTTCAAGCTGCAAAGCTGTAATGACATTCTTGTACTTGCCAAAACCATAGTCTGTCAGGTCATAGGGCTCATAAACGTCATATCCCGTTGCAACCACAATGCAGCCTACGTCAATCGTCTGCTGCTTAGGCTGCTGTTCGAAATTGACTGCACCCACTGGACAGATTTCCTGACATTTGCTACAGCTTCCGTCTTTAAAGTGGAGACACGTGTCCTTATCAATGGTATAGGTGTTGGGAGTAGCGTCCTGAAAAGGCGTGTAGATGGCTTTTCGCGTTCTCACTCCAGCGTCAAACTTGCTTGGCACCTCGACTGGACAGACTTCAGAGCACTTGCCGCAGCTTATGCACTTGTCCTCTTCCACGTATCTTGGCTGTGTATGAATCTCGGCCTTATAATTTCCGATAACGCCTTCAACTTTCTTGACTTCAGAACTTGTGAGCAGCCTAATGCGTGGGTGAACTGCCACAGCTCCTATGCGAGTGGCAACGCAGGAAAACCTGGGACAGTGAATCTGCTGAGGACAGTTGGAACAATCGAAGACTGGAAAGGTCTTGCCCAACTGTGCCATGTGACCACCGATGATTTCGGCTTTGTCAATCAAGTACGTTTCATATCCCATCTCGGCAAGGTCAAGTGCCGCACTTGCACCTGCCACACCAGCGCCAACAACCAGTGCCTTGTTTGTTACAGGAACTTCGAAAACGTCCAAGGGTTCAAGCAGGCGCACCTTCGCAACAGCCATCCTCACCAGTTCCTTGGCCTTTTCAGTCGCCTCCTTAGGCGTGCTCTGATGGCACCACGACGAAAACTCGCGAATGTTCGCCATCTCATACAGGAACTGATTCAACCCTGCTTCAGAAACCGTCCGACGAAAAGTCGGCTCGTGCATCCTTGGAGAACAAGCGGCCACGACAACACGATTCAGATTATGCTCTCTTACGCCCTTCCTAATCTCATCTTGCCCGGGGTCAGCGCACGTGTAACGGTTGGTCTTGACATAAACCACGTTGGGCAAGGTTCGAGCATAATTTGCCACTTCCTCCACATCGACAGTCCCAGCGATGTTGAGACCACAGTAGCATACGAAAACGCCGATTCGCAGTTCTTCAGGCTTGGAAGCTGACTGCTCAGTCATGCTCTCGTCTCCTTCTGCACGACAGCTCCTATTTGTGCCGTGATCTGTTTGTCAGAATAATTCGGCATTGTTATAGCATCCATAGGGCAGGCTGAGGCGCAAACGCCGCAACCTCGGCAGAGGCCCTCAGCAACCTTTACAAGTTGCCTGTCACCGACCTTCTCAACGTTAATCGCGTGAAAACCGCAGGCAGATTCACAGACTCTGCAACCGCTGCACAGATCCTCATTCACCTTAGCAACGAGTGGCTCAACAGTCCACGAATCCTTTCTCAGCACGCTTGCAGCTTGAGCAGCTGCCGCGCTGCCTTGGGCCACACTGTAGGGAATGTCTTTCAAGCCTTGACAGGCACCTGCCAAGAATATTCCGGGTACGTCTGTGTCTGCGGGTCTTATTTTCGGTTGGCACTCGATGAAGAAGCCATCCTTATTCAATGACACATTGAGTATTCGGGCAAGTTCAGGCGCTGTCTGTTGTGGGATAGCCGCGTTTGCCAACACGACCATTTCGACTTCTGCATGAACTGGTTTGCCATCTTCTGTTTCACCGTGTACTGTCAAGTTCTTGGTTTCTGGCTCCTCGGTTACTCGGCGGTTTTCCAGCTTCACCCTAACGAAATTCACTCCTGACTTTTGGGCTCGGTTATAGAACTCCTCATAACCCTTGAAGTTGCTTCGCATGTCGTTGAAAAACACGTAGACATCTATTCCGTCTCTGTATTTTTCTTTGAGCATGACTGCGTGTTTCAGCGTGTACATGCAGCAGAAACTTGAGCAATATTCGTACCTGTTGATGTCACGTGAACCGACGCATTGAATGAATGCTATGGAATGAGGCTTCTGTCCATCTGAAGCGCGAATGACTTTGCCGCCTGTGGGTCCAGCAGCCAAGATGAGTCTTTCAAATTCTAGAGCAGTGAATACGTTGTCATATTTGCCGTAGCCAGTCCATTCAAGGTCTTTGGGGTTGTACATGTCGTAGCCTATAGAGACTATTATGGCTCCGACGTTCAGCTCGATTTCCTCAGGTTTTTGGTCAAAGTTTATGGCTTGCCTAGCACCGCAGGCGTCAACACATTTGAAGCACTCAATGCAGTAGTCTCTATTTATGGTGTAAATCAATGGGACGGCTTGGTCGTAGGGGACAGAAATCGCCTTTCGCACGCCCAAGTACATGTCCGCATAGTTTGGGTACTCGATTGGACAGGCATCTTTGCATTCACCACATCCTGTGCAGTTCTTGGCTATGACGTACCGTGGATTTTTGCGTATTTTCACCCTGAAATTGCCGACGTTTCCCTCAACTTTCAGCACGTCGGCAAAAGAAATGATCTCGATGTTGGGGTGGCGTCCCACATCAACCATCTTTGGTCCTTCGATGCATATGCTGCAATCGAGAGTTGGGAACGTTTTGTCCAGAAGCGCCATGTAGCCGCCGATGGTTTCGGTTTTTTCCACAATGTAGACCTTGAATCCCATGTCGGCCAAGTCTAAGGCTGCGTTTATGCCTGCTATGCCGCCGCCGATCACCATGACCTTCTTTGTCATTGGCAACTCGATTGGTTCCAACGGTTCAAGAAGCCTTGCTTTGGCTACGGCCATCCTGATTGTGTCTTTGGCTTTTTCAGTCGCTTCTTTTGGCGTTGTTTTGTGGCAGTAGGACGAAAACTCGCGTATGTTGGCCATTTCGAAGAGCCATGGGTTCAGCTGGGCTCGTGAGACGCAACGTTGAAAAGTTGGTTCATAGAGTCTTGGTGAGCAGCCTGCCACTACTATTCGGTCAAGTTTGTTATTCTTGATTGCGGCGACTATTTCTTCCTGACCTTTGAGGCTGCATGGATAATTCATGTTTTCAGCATGAACCACGTTTGGCAACTTTTTCGCATACTTTGTTAGTTCTTCGACATCCAATACAGAGGATATGTTAGAACCACATTGACAGACGAAAACACCTATTCTTGGTTCCTCTACTTTGGGCACTGGCTTGCTTTCACTTTCTTTGGAACTGCGTCTGACTTTCTTTGCCCTGCTTTTCGCTTGTGCGACTTTTCTAGGCACCTTGTACCTCCTTAAATGCCACCCTTTTCTTGACGGATTCTCTTGCTTTGAGAGAACCCTTGGTTTTCAGTTCTTTCGTCATGGCAACAGGCGACGCTAGCCTTTCCAGTGCCTTGTTCCAAGCCCCAGAGCGAACTAAAGTGTGGTTCATGCAGGTTCGTTTGAGATCCAAGGCTTCTTCGACCGGGCAAACAATCTTGCAAGCTCCACAGTACACGCAGAAGGTCTCGTTGACGTGCACTTTCCTGTCTTCGTCAGAGAGGTAAAGTGCTCCAGTGATCGGACAAACGTCCAAGCAATCTTTACAGCCCGCTGGACATCTCTCCGTGTTGATGCTGATCTTACCGTTCAGGAATTTTCGCACATGTATCATGCCTTTGGGGCATTTGACCTCGCAGACTCGGCAGCATGGGCAGTGTTCTCTTTGAATGTCAACCTTAAGCTTGGGTTCGCTCTTCTCAGGTTCAAGTGCACTGACACTTTCAACGGCTTTTCCATCAGGTGTGAGCCACGAAACTTTGATCAAGTCGAGTGGACAAGCTTCTTCGCATTCTATGCAGTCGATTGGGCATTTGCTTGTGTCGACTTGAATGTCACGGATCAGTTGTGGGAAGCTTTCTTTTTCGACGACGGAAAGAATGTGTTTTCCATCCAGATTGACGTCTATCGCCCCGTACGGACACAATATGTCGCATATTCCGCAGAAATTACATTTTGCCAAGTCAACGTCGACTAGGGGTTTACTAGTTTTTTCCCCGTTGAGTTTTGGACGTTTCTCCACCTTGATAGCTTCTTTTGGACAAGCTAAACTGCAGATTTGACAACCTGCGCAGCGATTCTTGTCGAGGATGAGTTTGTAATCTTTTACGTGCAAAACCCATTCTAACATCAGTGTGTCGGCCGTTTCTTTCTTTATGGTTTTTAACGGCATCTGTTCGCCACCAAATCTGTGTGACAGGAATGGGATGTCTAATTCACGATAGGCTTACGTTCACTTTCATATATAGTTTGGTCCAAGCTATGGTGTTTTTGAATGATGCGTCCTTGTGCATGTTGCAACGTAGCATTTTAGGTTACTTTCATCTCTTAATGCATTGAGTCTTAGAGTTGACTTGCGAATCAAATCTTCAAAACGTTTCTTTGAAAAGACTTTCTTCAAGCCAGTCACCACTACTACGGCTTCGTCCTTTGAAACGCGACTGATCTCTTGCAAAGTCACGAGCGGATTCGGCGAGTTCTGGATCAAAGTCATGGCATAGACATGGCTGAAAAGCTTCTCTCTCAAAGGCATGAAATCTACATCGGCACAAACCAGATGCACATTTGAAAAAGCCTTTGCATGCTCTTTTGCAACGAGTAGAGTTTTTCTGGAAATATCAAGGCCAACAATGGTTTTCGCCAGATTTGTAGTATAGTCAAACAGTAGTCCAGTTCCGCAGCCAGCGTCTAGCACGAACGTTGAATCGGAGTTGCCGACGCTTTCAAGAGCCGCTTCATATTTTGCTTTCTGCTCTTCAGCGTACCGCATGTTATAGAGTTGTACAGTCAAGTCGTATCGTCGCATGATACCACGCTTTTTTGCCCATCTGCTCATAGCTATCCTCCGAGAAATTTTATGTATACAACGAGTCTTTCATTGAGTAGTGGCGATAAAATAGTGTCAGAATCCAAGCCTTTAACGGTTCTGGTGAACCCTAGCGTTGTCGAGGCAGAAAAGACTGCCAAGGAAGCCATTTCCCAACATAAAATGTTCATCGTTGTGGGCAGATGCCACGTGGATTATCAGGGCCGAGCAGGATCGAAGCTTGAAACAGGTGAACGAATGTTGATAATCAAGGAAGATGGTTCGCTCCTAGTTCACCGTTCTCTAGGTTATGAACCAGTCAACTGGCAGCCTGCGGGCTGCGTTTTCCACACTCGTGCCAAAGAGGATATGCTGGAGATTCATTCTGTCAGACACAGGCCAGAAGAATCTGTGAAAGTAGTCTTTGACAAGATTCAGATGATCTCGACTATGAGCCTTGAAGACTCAGGAGAATTCTCATTGTACGCTAGTGAGGAAGACATGCATAAGGCCATACTGGCTGAACCGTCGCTTTTGGAAGAAGGGTTTAGGCCCATAAGCTACGAAAAGAAAGTCGAGCCAGGTTTCGTGGACGTCTACGGAGTGGATAAGACAGGAAGGCTCGTTGTGGTTGAGGTCAAGCGGAAGACGGCGAGTAGAGAAGCTACCCTTCAGCTTGCGAGATATGTTGATGCAGTGAGACTCAAGGCTGATCGTGAAGTCCGCGGAATTCTAGTTGCACCAACGATTTCGAAAGGAGTTCAAAGACTGCTGGTCACGTTGGGGTTGGAGTTCAAGGCTTTGGACCCTAAGAAGTGTGCTGAAACCTTAAGAAAGGCCAGATCAGGAAAACTTGAATCGTACTTTGTGAAGTAGGAGACTCAGAGCAAAGTGTGAGGGGATCGGGGTCTTCAAGAAAGTTTTAAATCGATGATCCGTCATCGGCTAAGAAGGTTGATAACAGTGAATCTTTGGAAAGACATTCCAGCGGGCGACAAGCCACCAGAGTTGATGAACGTTGTAATCGAGGTCGTGATGGGATCAAGAGACAAGTTTGAATACAACATTCAGTGGGAGGCGTTCGTTCTTGACCGAATCATACCTTCTTCCGTAGTTTTCCCGGTGGACTATGGTTTTGTGCCACGAACGTGGTATGATGATGGCGACCCTCTTGACATAATGGTGTTAACCTATGAACCTCTTGAAGTCGGTTGCATCGTCAAGGTCAGAGTGATCGGGGCGTTAATAGTTGAGGACGAGGAAGGTGAAGACGCCAAGATACTCTCAGTTCCTATGAACGACGCTAGGTTCAACGGCTACCACAACATTGTTGATGTCCATCCTCATTTGATTAGGGAGATTCAAGAGTTCTTTGAAACTTACAAGCGCCTGGAGCCTCACAAGTGGGTCAAGTTTAAAGAATGGAGAGATGTTAAAGAGGCGTGGAAAATAGTCAATTACTCCATGGAAAAATACAATGAAATGATGAAGCAAAGATAGAAGCTCGCTAAAGACTGACATCTGTGTAGATAGGCAAAACGCTTCACAAATGATCTTTTGCGCGTTTGTGAAACCGTGAGAACGACTTGTTAGGCGGCTCTTCTCGAGAAGTAGTCTGTGATTCGTTTCTGGAACAGAGCATTTTTGATTAGTGCGCTTTTGCTTATCCATTGCTGTAGCGGAATCTGGAATCTGGCTGCGATCCATTTCAGCGCCAATTCCAACGTGTTGAATCTATAAGGTGGTTGCCGCATCGCGTTCCTGACGTTCTCTCTCACCTGCCAGACACCAACAGGCATGATGTATCCTGGTCGAGCTTCGCGAAGAACTGCGACGGCTGCTTGTCTCTGCTCTTTTACGAGCCGTTCACACACGGCTAGGCGCGCGGCGTAGTAGCATCCACCTATTTCCGCGTAGGTTGTTCGTCCGTCGATGCTTTCCCAGTCGCCGAACATGACTGCTTGTTTACCGTTCGGGTTCCATGTGGTGCCTGGATACCACGCTTCGATGGCTTCGTAGCTCCATGGCGAAGGGAGCATTAGAACCTCGAAAACGTTGTCCAAGTATCGTGATTCGTAGAGGCGGTACTCGCTTATTTCTGGATACTGTTTGACTTTTCTGACTAGGTTTTTTGAGAGAATGTCATCGACCGCGGTTATGCTCCAACGTGTTGGTACCATGCGCCTGTTCTTTTCAATGCCGAACGCGCCGACACTGAAGGCTCTTTGGATTTTTGTTACCATTACCCCTTTGCTGTAGAGTTCCCGAACAGCTTCTACTGCCCCAAGATCTGTGTCACTGTAGGCGTTTTCCATATGGTGATCCCAGTGAGTGTTGCTCAGGTTTAGGTCGCGGATTTGTGCAGACGGCCCGAATGGTTGGACTTCATCATCCATGAATATGTTTCCTCTGGGCTTTTTCTTGAGGATCAGCTCGATGTCTACGGGGTTTACTGCCAATGCTAGCTCACGCGTTTTCTCAACTATTTTTCCAGCGTCAGCGAATTCATGCACGTTTACACGGTGTTTCCCGCGAACAAGCATCAAGCGAAAGCTGACGATTTCATCCATGGATCTTCCGAACCAGTATTCAGGAAGATCAAAAAGGGTTGTGTCCTCTTGGACTGGAGGCACGAGTGGGCCAGCGTACACGTTTGGGTATCCGATTCTGCCGATGAAGACGCTTGGTGGTGATGTTCCCACGATGTCCTCGCTGTTCATCAAGGAAATACTCTTCAGATAATGGTTGACTTTGACCATTATTGGACAGCGCAGTTTTCCGCAGAGGTTTCTCGAACCTTTGCAGATCACGCATTGACTGCTTTTGGAGGCCCTGGTTGTGACGGTGAAGCTTTTAGTAGCGTCGAGTTTTGTGGCTTTCAGCATGTCATGTAGCCATGTGTTGGAGAAGCTGTCGCTTGTTGCGGGTTGAGAAAGGGCCACCTTTATCATCCTAGATGATGGCTAAAAGTGGTTCTTATGTTTTCTGGGACAGCTTTTCTTGCGAAGCTGAGAAAAACGTGCATTTTATATCTGTTCCAGTCTGAGCAATACTTGGTGCTGTCATGGATGAAGAGAGGTTTTACAAAGGAAAATACATGGTCAAGGTTCTAGCGGAAAGCCGAGGCAGCTGGGTTGTTGAAGCGTTGGAACCGTTCGAGGACATCGTTAACGGTGAGAAAATACGTGTGAAGGTTGGTGAGAGACGGATAGTGGCTCCGAATCTGTTGTTCAGGAAAAAAGGCTTGCCTCCGCCGATCAAGGAACACACGTATGAGCTGAAGATGGAGAAAGAGCTCAAGCATCTAGTTGAAAAGGAAGAGAATGCGAGCAAAGAAGAAACGCGCTAACATAACGCTCAGTCTTGAGATCGGCTTCAAATGGTTTCTTGGACGAGTGGATGAGTACTTTGCTGGTCACGAACTAGACAAGTTCTCCCTTGGCGACCATCACTACTTTTCCTCCCACACGAACGCTTATTTCCCCTTCCTTATGCTCTGCTCTGAGATGCAGTAAAGAAGGCCTTCCTATTTCGTAACCCTGCTCAACCCTAACGCTAACCGAGTCACTGCCAAAGTAACGGTGGTAAGACAGGTAACCCGCCAAGCAACCATTCGCTGAACCCGTTGCAGGATCCTCGGGAATTCCAAACAAATCCACGAAAACTCGCACGTTCAAGTCATTCTCCTTCCTGTAGGTCTCAGAGCAGAAAACAAGAATCTCCGCCTGCGTCTCCCTTGCCAGTTTCAAACGCTTCTCTTTGTCCACGCTGACCCGTCTAACTGCTTCCAAAGTTCTCAAAGGAACTATGACAAAAGGAACACCCGTGGACACTTCTTGAACAGGGTGCCTGCTGTCGATGTCGTTGACGTCGAGGTTCAACATCCGCGAGGTCTCTGCGGCACCAAATGCTCTGCCAAACATTGGCGGTATCTGCCTCATCCATAATATGTCTCGGTTTGCCCTATCTTTTTCAAAAGTTACTGGTATTTGCCCAACCTTCAGGTTGACTATCACCTTGTTGATGGCCTTGTCAGCCAGTCTGTCTCTCATTACGTAAGCAGTGCCCAAGGTCGGATGCCCAGCAAATGGCATTTCCCTTGCAGGCGTGAAAATGCGAACATCATATCCGCCATTCCGTTTTTCGTCAGAAAGGACGAACGTCGTTTCAGAAAAGTGCATTTCATTAGCGATTTTCTGCATTTGGGCAGTCGATAGTCGATCAGTATTGCAGACCACTGCAAGTTGATTTCCAGCATACTTTTCTTCAGCAAACACATCAACCAAATAAAAAGTCAGACCTCTCATTTTGACCTCCAGTCTCCTGATGATTCAAGATCGCGTATATAATGAGTGTGTGTAAAGCAGCTCAACTGAGAGGATCGCCAGTCCTTTTGGGCAATAGCAGAAAAAGAGTTAGCAACCGAATTATCATAGTTTTCTGTTGCAATATCATGAAAAATCGCAATCGACAAGCCAAGAACCTAACAAGAATTGGCGTTCCCTCATGCTCATGATTCGCCAAGCCGGGTTTCAAGGAGTCAAGACCGAAAGAGTTGGCGCCCTGGCCGGGATTTGGACCCGGGTCCTGCGGGCGACAGCCGCATATACTAGACCGGACTATACTACCAGGGCTTTTAAACGGCAGAAGGAATCATGCAGGTGGTGACAAATAAACTTTTTAGTCTTCTTGTGTTTCTGAATTCCCATCTTTGAAGGGAGCTTGGAAGCTGTTGCCAATGAAATCTTTGGCCGCTCAATTCCTGACGCCGTTTGTCATTCTTTTGAGCATTGTGTTGGGTTTTGTTTTTCCTGGAGTTGGATTAGTTTGGAAACCATATCTCGCTGTTCTTCTCATGCTTCTGATGTTCTTTGTCACGTTGGGTCTTGAGCCAGAACAGATTGCTAAGTCGTTTAGAGCTTACCCGATTATTGGAACTGGTTTGTTTGCTGTTTTTGTTTTGTTGCCGCTGCTTTCGTTGTTGGCGAGGCCGTTCTTTTCGCCGATTATTGTTGCTGGTATCTTGCTTGCGTTCAGTTGCCCTTCTGCAGTGGCAACCGCATTCTGGGCTGGGGTTTTCAAGGGCGACGTAGCTACAGGCTTGGTCATTAGCACGATTGCCAATGTGCTTTCGGTGGTGACGGTGCCTGCGACTATGCTTCTTGCAGTGGGAACCATGGTTAGCGTGGACATTGTGGGGATGATGATTAACCTTGCTGAGATCGTTTTGATTCCGATGGCTGCATCACTTCTGCTGAAGAGGTTTCTCCGCCTCAACTGGAAAAGGGTGACTGGTTACGGCTTCAGAGTAGAGCTTGCATTGTTGGTTCTGCTCGTTTGGGGGTCTATAGCTCCCGGAGTTGCATATGCTGAGTCAAACGTGAATGAGTTTGTATTTCTTAATGTCTTCATGTTCATCGTGCTGGCGTTCGCATTTGGAGTTGCCTACGTTTTGGGCAAACGGTTTGGTTATGAACAGGCAATAGCTATCGCTATAGCGACAAGTGTGAAGAACGCTGCTCTTTCTTTGGTCATCGGTTTGGCAGCGTTCGGTTCGCCGATTCTTCCACCCTTGATTGCGAACCTGGTGGCGCAAAACTTGTTGCTGGTTCCGGTGAGAGTTATTTTCAAAGAGAAATGAGCCTTGTGCCAATCATACTGTGGACTTGCTTTGTTGTATTTGTGGTGAACCAAATTCAGGATCGTGTAGTTCCTACGAGTTCTTTTGCTGTTTTCTCAACGGCTTGTTGGCTGTTGAGTCTGGGTTTCCAGCCTAGGGATTTGAGTTTACTTGAATCCAGTAGCATGTTTTTTACGTCGCCTTTCCAGCCTCTTCCACCATCTACACCGCCAGATAGTTTGAGCTTAACGTTTTTGAGTTGCATTGTTTCTGCGACGATTTTGGCTATGGTTTTGACGTTTGTTTGGTCGTCTGAGCCTACGTTGTAGGTTTCAAACTGGTTCTTCGTTTTTTCAAGTCCTAGGAGCATGGCGTCTATGCAGTCGCTTATGTAGAGGTAGGATTTGGTTTGTGTTCCGTCACCTAGGATCTCGAGTTCTGCGGGTTTCTTCTTCAGTTTCTGGACAAAGTCGTAGATTACGCCGTGTTGGCTTCTGGGGCCGATTACGTTGGCCAAGCGGTAGATGATGGCTTTGAAGCCGTAGGTGTGAGCGTAGGCGGAGATAAGGGCCTCGCAGGCAAGCTTGGTCGCCCCGTACATGGATATTGGCTCCAACGGAGAGTAGTCTTCTGGTGTGGGGATTTTTGCTGGTTCGCCGTAGACTGTGGAGGTTGATGCAAACACAATTGTTGCCATGTTTCCCTTTTTCCTCAGGTATTCTAGCGTGTTTTTGGTGGCGACTAGGTTTTGTTGGAAGTGCTTGTCTGGTTGAGTGATTCCGACGCGCACCTCTGGGTTTGCTGCCAAGTGAAAGACAGTTTCGAAATTGCCGTTTGAAAGTTTGGCGAGTTCAGAGGGTTTTAGCAGATCGCCTTTTGTGACTGTGAAGTTTGGATCGCCATGCCATGGCCTGATGTTTAGCGTTGTTCCAGTTGTGAAGTTGTCAAGGACATGGACTCTTGTCCCGTTGGACATCAGCACGTCTACGAGATGGCTGCCGATGAAGCCAGCACCACCGGTTACCAACACGTTCTCCATGTTTTTTGCTTCCAATTTCAGAGCTACTTTGCTACCTAGAGCGAGTTGTGCAGAAAGCAGATCTGTCAATCACATATATAAGAAATAGCTGGGCGCGAGTCGGTGGACAGAAACGTCATCGAACGGGAGTCGTTTACCACTTCCAACTTGTGCCGCTGCTTTTCTGTTCCAGATGGTCCATCGCGACGGCGTAGCCGAGGAGGTTTCCGTTCACGTCTTTGGCGCCGTAGGTGTCCCAGATAGCCACTAGCTTCTGCTCTATGATGTACTGCGTCTTGTCAAACATGCTCATCTGCCATTCGTTCTCTTTTGCTGACAACACTGTTATCTTGCCTATATGATCTCTCAGCAAGAAGCATGTGTTTGTTGTCGGATTTGTGGAATTGATGACTTTTGAGTATTTTTTGTTGCTTTCTGTGTTTGGTGGTTGTCGTGGAGCAGTTCGTTGTTCGGGTTTTTCAGGATGGTAAGGTTACGGTCCCTAAGTAAACCAAAGGGTCTAGTAACAGCAAAGGTTTAATTCGAGTTCACACACACTGTTGTGCGGTGTCAAATGTGAGGGACTGTATTCTCACACCGTAAAAACAAAACGTTTAATACCCGACAAACCGACTCAACAGACTCTATGACATTTTTGAAGAAAACTGAAGAAAAATGGCAGAAGAACTGGGAAGACAGCAAGATTTTTGAAGCCAACCCGGACAAGAACAGGCCAAAATTCTTCATCACATTCCCATATGCCTACATGAATGGTCCACTACACGTCGGCCACGCCTTCACTGCTTCCCGCGTAGACGCATACGCCCGCTTCAAGCGCATGCAAGGATACAACGTATTGTTTCCTTGGGCATGGCATTGGACGGGTCAGCCCTTGGCAAGCGCAAGCGAACGCGTCGCAAAAGGAGACAAGGACTTCATCAAAGGTCTAAGAGAAATAGACGGCGTACCCGAAGACGAACTCGAGAAATTCGTGGATCCGCTTTACATGGCTACGTACTACACGAACGAAGGACGAACAGCCGCGAAGAAAATGGGCTTCTCCGTCGACTGGCGAAGAGAGTTCAACACAGTGATGCCGACTTACCAGAAATTCATCGAGTGGCAATACGAAAACCTGAGAGCACTAGGCTACGTAACAAAAGGCACGCATCCGGTTGTTTGGTGCACAAAATGCCAGAGCCCAACTGGAGACCACGACCGGCAAGTCGGCGAAGGCGTCACACCAGAAGAATACACTCTCATAAGATTCAAGCTGGACAATGACACTGTCGTACCTGCAGCTACCTTCAGGCCAGAGACCATCTACGGCGCCACAAACATGTGGATAAACCCGGACGCAACCTACGTTGAGGCTCAAGTCGACCGTGAAAAATGGATAATAAGCGAACAGGCAGCCGAGAAACTGAAAGAACAAGGAAGAACCATTAAGGTTCACCGCCCGATGAAAGGCCGAGTATTGATCGGGAAAGTTTCTGAAAACCCAGCAACAAAAGGCAAACTGCCCATCCTGCCAGGATGGTTCGTGGATCCATCACAAGCAACAGGCATCGTTTACAGCGTACCAGCCCACGCGCCCTACGATTGGCTGGCACTCAAAGACCTAAAAGACAAGCCAGAACGCCTGAAGGAGTTCAATATTGACCCTGAAACCGTCAAAAACATTCAACCGATCTCCCTAATCAAGGTCGAAGGCTACGGAGACTACCCTGCCGTTGAAATCGTGAAACAGCTAGGCGTAAAAGACCAAAACGACCCCAAAGCCGACGAAGCCACCAAACAGCTCTACAAGAAAGAATTCCACGGTGGAATACTGAAAGAGAACTGCAGAGAGTACTCTGGAAAAAAAGTAAGCGAAGTCAAAGAAACCCTGACAAAAGATTTTAGAAGCCGCGGAATCTCAGATTCAATGTATGACTTACCGCAGCAAGTAGCTTGCCGATGCATGACCCCATGCGTGGTCAAGGTCCTCCAAGACCAATGGTTCCTGAATTACTCAGACCTAGAATGGAAGGAAAAGGCAAAACAGGCCCTTGGAAAAATGAGTATCTATCCTGAAACAGCCACACCATGGTTCCTAGCAGTCATCGACTGGCTGAAAGAATGGGCATGTGCGCGAACAACAGGATTCGGCACACCCCTACCATGGGGCAAAGGCTGGATCATCGAAACATTAAGCGACTCCACGATATACATGGCCTTCTACACAATAAACAACCACGTAAAACAGCACAACATAAAACCAGAAGCCCTGACAAAAGAAGTGTTCGACTACATCTTCCACGGCAAAGGAAAAGTTGAACAGCTAGCCGCAAAAACAGGAATCAAAGCAAGAACACTGAAAGAAATCCGAGACGAATTCCTATATTGGTATCCTGTAGACTTGAGAGTGTCAGCAAAAGAGCTTGTTCCAAACCACCTAACCTTCTTCATCTTCCACCACACCGCACTATTCCCGCAGGAACACTGGCCCAAGGCCATCGGAGTGAACGGCATGCTGATGACCGAAGGCAAACAAATGCACAAATCAAAAGGAAATTTCGTAACTATGAAAAAGGTCATAGAAGAATACGGTGCAGATGCCACAAGATGCGCTTTGCTGATGGGCGCCGAAGGCATGGAAGACCCGGACTGGAGAGCCGAAAACGCCAAAGACATCCAAAGCAAGCTTGATGCCCTATACAACTTCGCAGAATCCATAATCGAAAATCCAAAGACTAACGAGAACTCACACATCGAAAAGTGGCTGATGAGTATACTACAGCACCGCATCTCTGAGGTAACCGAGAACCTTGAAGAAATGAAAACCAGGACAGCCTTGGAAACAGCCTTGTTCGAA
This sequence comes from Candidatus Bathyarchaeota archaeon, assembly GCA_963732715.1. GTDB lineage: Archaea > Thermoproteota > Bathyarchaeia > Bathyarchaeales > Bathycorpusculaceae > CAZCRE01. The sequence goes on from CAVTAO010000001.1 coordinate 20,046, forward strand.
GTCTGGAACGACTTCCGCTGGTACACCCGGAGAAAAGGAAAAGCCAACACAAGGATCATGTACGAATCCTTGAAAGTGTGGCTACGACTACTCGCACCGTTTGCCCCACACATCTGCGAAGAACTATGGAGTCAAACGAGCGAAAGAGGCTTCATCTCGCAAGCTGAATGGCCAAAGACAGATGAAAAACAAGTCGATATAACCGCTGAAGAACAAGAGAACCTCATAAAAGAATTGATCGAGGACACCTTGAACGTTCTTAGAGCTACAAAAATCGTTCCTAAAAAGGTCTGCTACTACACGGCTGCCAAGTGGAAATGGAAAGCTCATTTCAAAGTGCTAGAGAAGTCGACACGTGGCGAAGCAAGAATAAGCGAACTGATGAAAGAGTTGGCCGCCGACAACGACTTGAAAAGCAACATGAAAGAGGTAGCAAGATTCGTGCCCAAAATGGTGAAGGAAACGAGGGGAGTACCTGAAGAAAGAAAGCAACGTCTCTTGAAGATCAAAATGCTTGACGAGAAAACAATAATCGAAGACGCCAAAGGCTTTCTGGCCGAGAGATTCAAAGCCCAAGTCGAAGTCTACGGCGAAGAAGAGGGCAGACGCTATGATCCAAATCAGAAAGCCAATGCAGCAATGCCTTACAGGCCAGCCATTTACGTTGAATAGAGAAAAAGAAGGGTTAGAGCATTCTTGACATGGAACCCAAAGTGCGGCTGTTGACTTTAATGTGGTAGTTCCGCCTTCCGCTACTCGTCGTAGTCACGAAGTAATCCTTCTCTTCATCAAGTTCAGCACCGTGAAGCATGGCCAGAATCGTGCGACAAACATTAACCGTCGTCAATTTATTGTCTTCGAGTTTCTTCTCAATCTCTTCCTGCAAAATCCTCGGATTAATCGTGTAAACAACCTCAGAACCCTGTCCAGTCTTGTAATAGCGCATCTCCATGTCTTTCATGAGAAACTCTACTATCTCGTAATACGGTCTTTTCCGATTCTTTATTAAATATATGTAGTTCACGAGAGGAACTGGAACGTCAGGCATTTAGTCCTCCCCCATTAACATAGAACCTGTTAGTTATTTAAAAGGCTTAAGGAACATTCGTCTATATAGCAGACACCAGTCGTTTCCAAAAGAAGATGCAACAGTCATAGACAGATAAAACTATATCCAACATTTCATATCAATGTTGGCGGGGTCCGTAGCGCAGCTTGGACAGATCCATCCCAGAAAGCGCGGCGGCCTTCTAGGAGCAATGCCGAAGATAGCCGCAGGTCCTGGGTTCAAATCCCAGCGGACCCGCCAAGCTTCAACACGCATGATTACATTATTCTTGTTTTCCTGTAGTTCTCGGTCACATCCAGAATTTCCTTTTCTGTTACCGCATAAACCATATTGATGTCTTTACACCATCCCAAAGCATACATCAATGGCTGGTCAATCCTTTTTTCCGTCGGATCAACGTGCAACCAAGCGCCCTCGATGAGTATTTCATTCCAGACATGGTCTCCAGATGCCTTCTTTGACTTGTCCTGAAGAGTAGAGCAGTCTATCACTATTCGAGTTTGATAGCAATTCGCCAGTAGCAGTCCGTTGTATAACAGTGCAAACTCCCCACACCTGCCCTTTGCTTGAAGGAGGATGTCTACGGGCATTTCAGCTCTTGGTTTAGGCAATTCTGCTTTTGTGTACTCAAAATGCCGATGCGCCCAGTCCAGCAACTGCCTCCAGTCTAAGCCTTTAATAGGATCATGTAAGACGGTTTCTGCGAAGTTACAAAGCTCCATTTTGTACTTTGCCTTTGCCATCTTGTCGTAACGCCGCTTGTAGATCTTGACTATTGATGGATAGGAAGACCTACGAATCCCCTTCAAAGAAGACACACAGATATTGTGTGACAATCGTCTTCTTCAATCTTGTTTATCCGAAATCTGAATCTGACCAAAACGCGTGCACCCGCTAAACCTCAAATCAACCTAAGCTGAAACAGTAAATCATCATCTTTCCATCCCTGCACGCGAACGGAAATTTTAAATTGCCAAGTCAATAATAAATGAGTAACATGTCAATATTTGATTTATCGATGTATAAGGGATGCTTATGAGTACACATGCAGAGGATCTAAAGTTAAGGTTAATGACGATTGAGCTGCTTAGAACAGCAAAGTACAAGAGAAACATAACCTATCGTGAATTGTCGTCCAAGACTGGCCTGCCCGTCACGGTTCTGAGCAGATACGCAAAAGGGCACGTTCTGCCGAACACGGCCAGAGCCAAACAACTGTGGAGAGTTCTAACAAAACTCGTAGGCTTGGAACCTGAACTCCGTAGCAGAATAAAGTTCGATGATGATGGATATTTCGATAACACTGAAATAATAGGTGACTTCAACATACTCCAACAGGCAGCCAACCATGCGCTTGCCAGCTTTGCCGGCAAACGCGTGACGAAAGTCTTGACAGCCGCCGTTGACGGTATCCCGTTGGCCACAATGGTCGCAAATTCTCTAGGAGTGAATCTCGTAGTTGCCAAGAGAAACAAGGAAGTAGGTGTCAAAGCTTTCTTGGAAGAAACCTACGTCCTAGGCAGGGATTCAGGCGTGACAATGACACTCTACATTCCAAAAGAAATACTGAAAAAACGGGACAGCGTGCTCATCGTGGACGACATGATAAAAAGTGGAGAGACACAACTGGCACTCGTGAACCTGGCGCGAAAAGCGAAAGCCGAGATCTCGGGAGTGTTCTCACTGGTCGCCGTGGGCGAAGAGTGGAAAAAGAAGCTAAAGCCATCCACTGACTTCATGATAGAAGTAATAACCTACGTTAAAGCACCCTACGACTTGACCCCACACTACTAAGAAGACCGATTTCCTTTCTCACAGGCTTCTAATCACTGATCTTCCCACAGTGTGCTCTGAACGATTTTATATATCGACCGAAATAGAATTGTTCACGAGGCCCACGGATTGAGAACCATCGAATGGCACAATGGAACAGTCAGAACAGTAGACCAGACAAGACTTCCAAATGAAACCGTGTTTCTGGAGATGCACAGCAGCAAAGAAGTGGCTGAAGCTATCAGAGCCATGAAAATCAGAGGAGCGCCATTGCTTGGAGTAGCCGCCGCCTTCGCACTGGCCTTAGCTGCGTACAACTCAAAAGCAAGAGACAGAGGAGAACTAATTGATGACTTGGAAGATGCAGCAAGGATTGTGAAAGCAACGCGTCCGACGGCCGTCAACCTCTTCTGGGCGCTAGAAAGAATACTGAAGAAGGCAAGAAGTTTCAATGGAAGCGCTAGAGACCTGTCTATGTTCGTGGTTGAAGAAGCACAGCGAATAGCTGACGAGGATGCTGCCGCAAACCATTTGATAGGCAAGAACGGCGCTGAACTGATCAACGATGGTGACGTGATCTTGACGCATTGTAACGCCGGGGCGTTGGCAACCGTTGAGTACGGCACAGCCTTGGGTGTGATCAGAGCCGCGTTTGAACAGGGAAAAAAGATCGAGGTCATCGCAACCGAGACCCGACCGTTGCTGCAAGGCGCAAGGCTTACGGCTTACGAGCTTAAGCGCGATGGCATCCCTGTCACGTTGATAACTGACAACATGGTTGGGTATGTCATGCAGAATGACCTTGTAGACAAGGTTATAGTGGGAGCTGATCGCATCGTGCAAGATGCTGTCATAAACAAGATTGGAACGTTCACAGTTGCAGTTCTGGCCAAGGAACATAATCTGCCATTTTATGTTGCGGCGCCAAAATCCACGTTCGACCTGGATCACAAATACTCTGATGTGATAATTGAAGAGAGAAAGCCTGAAGAAGTCACTTCGATCGGCTCACAGAGAATCGCTCCAGAGGGAGTGAAAGTTCTGAACCCAGCTTTTGATGTAACCCCACTGAAGTACGTGACAGCCATCATCTGTGAAAGTGGCATTTTATATAGGGAAGATTTCTGTAAGCTTAAAGCCAAACGCTCTGAATGATAAGACCAGACTGGTTGAGAACGCAAATGGGCGAAAACAAAGAAAAAACACCTGAAACACCCGAGCTTAGAATAAAGGGTCTACTCTCAGAAAAAGGCGTCAGAATCCCCAAAAAGCAAAACGTAGATGAGCTTTCCACGAGAGGCTATGGAACACCCGAGGACGATGGATTGCTTCTCACATTTTATGAAGCTCTTTACTTAATGGATAAAGGCGTTCTTGAAGTTGAAGGAAAAAGAGGTCGAAAGGCTGATTTTCGAAAGCTTCTGCAATGCTTCAGGGATATCGATAAGAATGCTTGGCCTATGTATCTGGCCTACAGGGATCTGAGAAGCCGTGGATATGTTCTTCGTGAAGGTTTCGGTCTCGGTGTTGATTTTCGAGTTTATGAACGAGGCGATTATGGGAAGGATACTGCCAAGTACCTGATTTTGAGCATTCAAGAGGGAAAGCCCGTTTCACTTGAAGATCTGGCGAAAGCCTTGCAACAATGTCAAAGTCTAAAGAAAGAGTTGATTCTAGCGGTCATGAACCGCAGAGGAGAAGCAGTTTACTACTCAGTTTCCAAGCTTGTTTTGGCGTGATGGAGAAGTATCGAGATGACGGAGTTTAAGACTGTTCGCGGAATGAGGGATTTTTTGCCCCAAGAAGCGCAGACTTTGCGGTACATTGAGGCTAAGGCTCGAAAAGTGGCTGAACTTTACGACTACAAGGAGATCATAACGCCAGTCGTGGAATCATATGAATTATTGTCTGCCAAAGCAGGCGATGAGGTTCGGTCACGGATGTTTGCTTTCAAAGACCTAGGCGATCGTGATGTGGCTTTGCGCCCCGAGTTTACAGCTTCAGTTGCTAGGCTAGTTGCGACATCCCTGAGGAACGAACCGCGACCATTCCGACTGTTCAGCGTAGGCACAATCTACCGCTATGATGAACCACAAAAGGGACGGTACAGGGAGTTTTGGCAGTCAAACTTCGAGCTTATGGGCTCAAACAGACCAGAAGCAGACGCTGAGATTCTGATGTTGACAAACAGCTTCATGGAGAAAGTTGGACTCAAGAACTATGCGCTCAAGATTGGGCACGTAGGGGTCTTACGCGGAATATTCAGTCAGGAGAAAGTCGAAGACAACACACAAAACACTGTCATGCAACTTATGGACAAGAAACAGTATGATGACGCACTAAGAAGTGTTCAGAGCGCTGGGGTTTCAGACCGTTGCCTCAAAACTCTTGGAAGGCTTGTTGAGTTAAAGGGCAACGAAATCTTTGAAGTTGCGGACAAAATGGAGGAGTGCGTCAGCGACTATGAAAAGGCAACTGCGGCAACAAAAAACCTGCGCGAAATCCTCAAACTCGTACGACAAAGCGGATGCAACGTTGACATAACTGTAGAGGCTGGATTCGAAAGAGGCCTTGAATACTATACTGGAATGATTTTTGAGGTCTACGTACCTGATCTTAATATTGCATTGGGCGGGGGCGGAAGATACGACAGACTCATCGAGCTGTTCGGAGGAACGCCTACGCCCGCGGTTGGCGTTGCACACGGGTTGGACAGAATATTGTTGGCGTTGAGCGAACAGAGATCTGAATTAGGAAGTGAAGAGATCAAGAGAGTCGTAGTCATTCCAATCGGAGATGAGTTAAGGGGCGAAGCTCTGAAAATCTCTCAAATGCTGAGAGAGTCAAGCTTGAACGTGGAAGTTGAGGTTATGGGGAGAAAGATGACTAAGGCTTTGGAAGATGCTGACAGAAGAAACGTCGATTATGCAGTGATTATTGGTGAAAGAGAATTGAAAGAGGGTGCAGTGGTGCTCCGTAACCTAAGAAGCAGAGAACAGAACACTTTGAAGATCGAGGAATTAGAGAAGAAAATAAGGTAGGGCGAAAAGACAAGTCGACTGAGATGGCCAGTAATGGAAGAAGCAAACATTGTGATTATTGGAGCCGGAGTGGTAGGCTTAGCAGTAGCTGCAAAGCTCTCAGAAAAACATGAGAGCGTGTTCGTTTTTGAGAAGAACTCCAGATTCGGGCAGGAAACTAGCAGCCACAACAGCGGAGTGATTCATTCAGGCATTCATTACCCTCCAGGGTCCCTGAAGGCCAAGTTATGCGTGAAAGGCAACTCGATGCTCTACGAGCTATGCGAAAAATACAAGATCCCCTACAAGAAGCTGGGCAAGTTGACAGTTGCCATAGAGGAAGAAGAAATAGAAGAGTTGGAAGCTTTGATGCGAGCTGGAGAAGCCAACGGCGTTGAAGGCTTACAAATGCTAGACCGAGAAGCCGTCAAAAAGGTTGAACCCAACGTAGAGGTTGAAAGGGCGCTTCACACTCCTTCCACAGGCATAGTCGAGCCTGACGAGCTCATGAGCTACTTTTACGCTAAGGCTCAAAAAAACAATGCTGTTTTAACTACGAGGACTGAAGTCACTGGATTGCGAAAAGTGGAATATGGCTTTGAGATTGCAGGAGCAAGTGTTGGCGAAAAATTCAACGTCACAGCAAAAACGGTTGTCAACTGTGCAGGATTGTATTCAGACAAGGTGGCCGCGATGGCTGGACTGGACGTTGACAAGCTTGGCTATAGACTACATCACTGCAAAGGTGATTATTTCAGACTAATCGGAAAACCTCCTGTCAGAATGCTAGTCTATCCAGTTCCAAAAGGACCAGGCCTTGGGATCCACTTGACGCCAGACTTGGCTGGGACTGTAAGACTTGGACCCAACGCCTACTACGTAGATAACATTGACTATGAAGTCAGATCAAGCGAAGAAGAATTTCGCAAGGATGTGGAAAGGTTTCTACCCCTCATTAAGGATCGTCAAATACAAGCGGATACGGCAGGCGTCAGGCCGAAGCTGCAAGGACCTGGGGACTCGTTTAAGGATTTTATAATAAGTCATGAAGCTGACAGAGGCTTATTTGGGTTGGTCAATCTGGTAGGTGTCGAGTCACCTGGCCTCACAGCGGCGCCTGCAATAGCCGAATTTGTTCTGGAAATATATGAAAGCCAGATCAAGAGATAGTATATGGGCTCAAGTTGGAGGAACACCTACTCCTGTTTCTTGGTCGCAATTCTTCTGTAAAGCCTCTTTATGTGTCGCAAGACATTTGCCAGAAACCTTTCTTCTTGGCTGTATGCCCTCTTCATCATGGATTCACGTGAAAGCAATGCCTCTTTGAGTTCGCTAACTTCCTTCTTAGGGGAATACTTGACGTAAATGGGCACTCCTGCCAGAAGCAAGACAAGCCCTAAGGCAATTTGAGTTGGCGCGCATTGAGTGATTAGATAGATGGAGAAGATTACTCCGAGGCTCGGAATGAGAAAACCTCCTTTGAGGTGAAACTGCGCTTTCGCGCCTTTTCGACGGAGAGAGAAGATGGATGCACTAGTGGCTACGTATGCGATTGCCATGAAGAACACGGAAGTGGCTATCAGCATATCCAGTTTCCCAACAATCGCTGCTATCAAGGCACTAGCAGCCTGAACGATTATTCCTAAATAGGGCGTCTTGAATTTTGGATGAATCTTCGCGAATAGACGTGGAAAAAGGCCATCAGCAGCCAGCGCATATCCTAATCTTGAAGTTCCTATCATTCCTGATTCGTCAGAGCCAGCAACAGAGACCAAAGCTCCAACCCCAACTATCGCGCCACCGACCACAGCGAAAACCGGTAATGAGCCTAGAACCGTGTTAGTTGCAATGGCAAGAGGAGCTTTGTCCCCAGCTAAAGAACTGTACGGTCTTACTCCGAAAAGCACGATGTTAGTTACGAGGTAAAAAACGGTCACAATTAAAATGCCTACTATGATAGCCCTTGGAATGGTTTTGCCTGGATCCTTTATTTCTCCAGCTGGAATAGTTGATATTTCAAAGCCTGCATACGCCCAAAATATCAAGACAAGAGCTATGCCAAAATTCCCAAAGCCAAATGGCGAAAATGGCGAAAAATTGGCGGCAGTAGATGCTGTATGTGAGACAATAAATAACATACCAATCACGGAAAAAAAGACCAGCGGAGCAAGCTTAACGATGGTAAGCACATCGTTTGTTTTTCCAGCAGCTTTGACCCCGACAATATTCGTGATGATTAGAAAAGCAACGAACAGGACCTTTACGATGACTTGAGAAGCCAAATCAAGGCTAGGAAAGAAAAACATGAGGTATTGCGCGAAGGCCACTGGAAAAACAGCCAACGACAGCCACTCAGCCAACCAGAGCGACCAGCCAACGATGAAACCAGCAAAAGCTCCCCATGCTTCCTTTGCGTACGCATATGGCCCACCGACTTTTGGTAGTAGAGCGGCGCACTGAGCAAAACACAACGCGATCACTATGGCAATGATTCCTGCAATGACCCATACAACCAGCGAAAATGGCCCAAGAAGACCTGCTCCAAACGCTGAAGCTACATAAATGTCAGCTCCTATTATTGCTCCCACTACGAGGTTCGTTACGTCGAAGAGGGTAAGTTCGGATTTGAGTTCTGCTCCAGCCACGTGAATCATCTAGCGTGAATGTGGATATGAGATATTTCGCTTAATATCTCTCGCGATAGCTGCATTCTCGTCAGGAGCTTATTTCCCGAGAATCAAGAAATTACTGAACTTCTTTAGTCGATTTCCAGCATCCTTAAGGATTGCTTCAAGCTCAGAACCGCCGACTTCGTATGGGCCAGATTCTTTCGGGAACTTCCATATTTGAACCTTGCCTTCTTCATCTGCTCCAATTGAATCATCTATCTTATACTCGTCTATCAGTCGGATTGTGAATGTAGCAATCACGGCCATATCTTCCATCACCGCGTTGCCAGAATAGGATGGTTTAATGAAGAGATAGGCATATTGCGCTCCAGTTCCTATAACTTCATAATCGTTCACCCTACTTGAAGTTCCCACTGAATCGACGCGGTACAGGAATGGTTGAGCCGATTTGGGCTTGTGGCACACGAGCGCTTCAAAAGCCTCGGATTCGTAGTTAAACCCCTCCGCCTTGTATCTGGGTTCGTAGATCTCGTACAATCTATGAGCGATGTCCTCTGTTAGCCCAACGAATCCTCTTGATGGATCCTTCGTTACTATTCCCTTCTTCTCCAAGACGCGCAGGTTTCTTATGTCCTGAACAAATTTTTCGCGTATATCAAGGAAACCAGCGGCGGCCACAACCAAGTTCTCGTATTTCTTAACTGAAATTATCTTGTTTTCATAGTAAGTCATTTGGCCAGCTTTCACTTTCTTGTCGCCAACAATGACTATGCCATCTTTGCAGACGACCCCGACTATACAAGTCACAGTGGGTAACTCCCTTCGACGCTTGGTTAGTTCTGTCATAATATAAGTTGTTCGATATCGAGTGCTCTTTACCTGAAAGCATTGATCAAGCCATCAACACCGCAATAACACGCTTCGTCAAGAACAATTAAGAAGATGAAGAGTTAGGCGAAGCTGTTTTTGGACATGCTTTTTATTGCGACGGCCTAGAACCTGTACAACCAAGAATAGGCGTGTTTCCACGTGTGAGCAGCCGCGACATTCAATAGATCAGGGCGTTCTGAAAATCTTTATATTGAGTTGAGGGGTTTCGACTATGCCAAGAAGATCATAATGAGTATAGCAAAGCCTCTTCTGGATTATGCTAAGTCGCTTAAACCGCAGAAGGGTTTCACGCAATCCTTTTCGGCTTTCAAAAGACTTTTGCAGTATCACAGGAGATACCCTTGGCATGTCGCGGCAGTAGTTGTTTTTGCAGTGATAAGATCCATTCTGTTCTCGCTCGAACCATGGTACACTACCTTAATCATAATCAACGTGATCGGGAGCCCTCCCTCTGTTCCGTCAAACACTAGCCTGTTACCGGGCTACCTACTCGTCATCGTACTGGCCGGAATAGGCTACGCCATAACAAACTTCATTCTGACTTACGTGCACGGCGTAATGTCCCAGTACATAGTGCGAGACATAAGGTCCGAGTATTACCGTTCGCTTCAGACCAAATCCTTCAGTTTTTACGATTCTGTAGGCGTTGGAGATCTAACGTCAAGAGCCACAGTAGACCTTCAATTAGTCGACATGTTTCTGAGAACATGGCTGGGCACCGTTCTCAACGCCGTCTTCACAACAATTATCATCATTGCGATAATCCTCCCAATAAGCCCGACCATGACCCTGATCTCCATGGCCACGATGCCGCTCATCTTCTATTTCACAACGCGCCTATGGATAGACACGATGCCCCTCTTCAGAAACATGCAGCTAATCATGGGAAGATTGACCTCCTACATACAACAAAACATCATCGGAATGAAAACAGTCAGGATATTCCGCCGAGAAAGAGACGTTGTTGACGGATTCAAAGGGGTAGAAGACATATACGTTAACACCGCAATCACCGCGGGCAAAATACAATCAATCTACATGCCACTCGGTCCAGCGATACTCACGCTTGGAGCGGCCTTGGTCTACGTGTATGCAGGAAAGACGCTGGGTGTTCCAGGCTCAGCCTTGGCGATTGCTCAAATTGGCTACTTGATTCTCTTTGTCAGATACATGATGAGACTGACCTTTCCCATAAGGGACGTAAGCCAGACTTTGGGAACGTGGATTGCGGCTTATGCGGGACTGGAAAGAGTCCAAGAAATGATAGATGCTCCAAGAAGCGTTGAAGATATGCCTAACGCCAGAGACGTTAGAATAGAAAAAGGAAAACTTGAGCTGGAAAACGTCACGTTTGGGTACGTGAAAGACAAGCCTGTGCTAAATAAGGTCACTTTCACGGTGCAGCCAGGTGAAAAAATAGCGATATTGGGTGCAACAGGGTCCGGAAAGAGCTCTCTGATATACTTAATCCCAAGGTTTTACGACATCCAAGCGGGCAGCATAAGGATAGATGGCACGGAAATCCGCGATTTCAAGCTGGCTTCCCTCAGGCGGCAGATAGGCGTGGTGCTGCAGGATGTTTTCCTGTTTTCTGGAACGATAAGGGAGAATATTGCCTTCGGTAAGCCTGACGCTTCGATGGATGAAATAGTGCAAGCTGCCAAGTCGGCCAGAATACACGATTTCATTGAATCCCTTCCATCTGGTTACGACACACCTGTTGGGGAAAGGGGGGTTACGCTTTCGGGAGGTCAGAAGCAGAGAATAACCATAGCGAGAGCGCTCGTGGGCAACCCGAGGATGCTGATAATGGACGATTCGCTCTCCTTTGTGGACGCAAAGACGGAGCAAGAAATTCAATCCGCGATAGAAGAAGCAACAAAGACAAGGACAACCCTCATAATAGCGCAGAGATTCTCAACGATAAAGACGGCTGAGAAGTTACTGGTCCTTGAGAATGGTTCAGTAGCGGAATTTGGCACACACGAGGAGCTCATGGCAAGAGATGGCGTCTACAAGAAGGTCTATGAAACTCAGTTTGTCCAAAAAGCTTCACCCATCCTACGGGAGGCAGGTGGTTCCTAGTGTCAGGTTCGTATGGAACTTTCTCGACAAAAGAGGAAGAGAGAAGAAAAAGAATCGTCCCTGACCGGGTGTTGATTAGAAGGGTCTACGAGTACGCTCAAGCCAACAAACGAAACCTGCAAATCGGCGTCATCGCCACGATAGCCGGCGCCTTCACCGGCCTAGCTGCCCCCTACATGCACGCGATAGCCATCGACCAGATCCTCGGTGATGGTATAAGGCCTGACCTTTCAGGCTTCTTCTGGTGGATTCCCCTGTTCGCTGCTATCATTCTAGGCAATTATCTGTTCCAGTACATCCAAACCTATCAAATGCGTATAGTGGGAGAAAAAGTGGTTGCAAAGATGCGGGACGACATGATGGAAAAACTGCAGGTCATCTCCCTCAGGTATTTTTCAGAAGGCGAAGCTGGAAGAATCATCTCCCGCCCGACTAACGACGCCAACACCGTCAGAATATTCATCAGAGTTGGACTAACGAGCATTCTGATAGACATCTCCTCGATACTAGGCGCCTTCGCAATTATGTTCTATCTTGACCTTCGACTGTCACTTCTGGCCATCTCGGTTCTGCCCGTGGCCATAGTGCTGGTCTGGTACCTCGGAAAACACTCAAGAGCTGCTTACAGGAGAACGCTAATCACGACTTCAGGGTTGACGGCAAGGTTACAGGAAGACTTGGCAGGCATAAAAGTCACCCAAGCTTACGCGCAGGAGAAAGAGACAGAAAAGAAGTTCCTAAAAAGTCAAGACGAAAACGTCAAGGCTACGATTAGAGCCATCCTCATAGGCTCGTCGTACACGCCGTTTGTGATGGCACTGAGGCTGATCGGAACTATGATAATCCTGTTCTTCGGCGTCTATGCTTTGGTGGCCGTACCGCCTACAATCACGTTGGGAATTCTTGTAGCCTTTATAGAGTACCAGTTCTCGTATTTCATGCCGCTGATTGACCTTGTAACCATGTACGACCAGTACCAGTCAGCCATGTCCGCAATTGAAAGAATGTTCGATGTAATAGACACAAAAGTCGAGGTCTTGGACGCGCCGCCTGAAAGGAGCATTGCGTTATGATAGAAGAAGTCAAGTTTGAAAACGTGAATTTCGCGTATGATATAGATGTCCCAGTTTTGAAGAATATCAGCTTCACCCTAAAACGGAACATGAAACTCGCGATT
>CAVTAO010000002.1:0-29574 GCA_963732715.1 Candidatus Bathyarchaeota archaeon
GAATCTCTCCCGGGCTACCAACGCTCAAGCGTGAATTTATACTGAATTCCCTCCTTTTTTGGAAGCCTAGCCTTGAAGTGGGCTGGCCGCTATGTTCGTCAGGGACTGGAGCACCGGAGATCTGGCTGATAAGATGTGTCGGAGTGAGCGCGCGAGAGAGCTGTAGATACTTGGAGCTATACTGAGAAAAGGGAAGGTAACACTTGAAAAAACGGAAGGAAATCAGCCAATCAAATCAGCAATGCTTTTCATCTTTGTAGACTATGTAGTATCGCCCATCCATTGTCGCAATTACGCCAGGTATTTTAAGCCACTTTTCCTTGACGCCCAGTTCCCCGGGTGTTTTAGCAGTCTCCTCCGAAGTAGCTCCTGCTTTTTTCAGCTTTCGCCTAGTATACGCTGCTATTGCTCCTATCAATGCACTTGCTGCCATCATTGACAGGCTCCTATATGAAACAAGGAACATAAATAGATATTTCGAGTTCACCCAAAGGCATTTCAGTGTCAAGCCACTCCTACTTTGGAGCCTGCCGTCCAAGGTAGAGCATTGCAAGTTGTTCCTTCAAGACTACTTCGATCAGTCCATCTTGCTTCAGTCTTTCCACCAAACCTTGCCATCCTTGGTTCTGCCAACCCTGCCCTGCTTCACTAGATGATTTAGCCAATATGACTCCCGTTTAGACGTTATCTTTGCTGCCTCCGGCATTACCGCAGTTCCAGCTGAAACTGCGCCTTCACCGCGCAATTTCTTCTCTATGCTCTTAATTGCAGCTCTTCGAGTATTGCCACCAATCACACCGGCAATCACACCATAATACGCCATCATGCCGACTCCTATCAAACGTAGACAGGGAAATCAATGTAGGTAAATACGTGGGCTCCGTTGAGGAGAGCATCAACTCTGGTTCTCACCATCCCACAATGTGTTGGCTGCATCGGTTTCACTCTTACGAAACCTATTTCAGTGATTGACTGACCACTTCCAACAGATCCCATACAGTCTATTGACGCATAAGCTGAGGTATCATCGTAGGTATAGGACGTGAAGGGGTTCTCAGATGTTCCTTGAGCAAAATTGAGCAAGCCTGTGGCCGCGGCTCCCATGGCTGCCATACCCACTATGGCACCTACGGGGTCAGTGAAGTATACTGCATAAGCAACAGCTGATGCGATCGTCATGGATGTTATGACTTTGAAAAACGAGTCTACGATGCTTTTTCCTCCCTGCTTATCCTTAAATTCCCAGCCCACCACATTCAAGGCTTGAGAAGGGACGTAGGCATTTATGTTAACGTAGTATATCCCTACAGAATCTGCTGGCTTCACAACGCCGCCCAAGTATGTCACATTTAGTGCTATTGCAAAGCTTGTCTCTGAACTAATCACCGCGTCTAGCCGTGCTATGCTGATGTCGAAACGAATCTTGGCATCCCAGAGAAGTGGTCCACCAGGATATTCAGGCTGGGCAATGTAGAACTCTTGGGACACAATAATCTTTCTTTCTGACGTTCCTGAGTCACCGTACCAATGCGACCCGGCACAAAGCGTCTGGTTGGATATTGCCCCTCCCGTGGGGGGAAGTGCCATTACACTCGACCAGAATTCCGGCGTCCCCCGCGCAATTCTTGCGGTTTGATTCGTGAATGAAACAACCGCAAAGTCGAGCGTATCCTCATTGGTCGCGTTATACCTGAACTGGATGGATCTCGGCCCAATTGAATCAAGCCAGCCAGTTGGAACATTGAAACCGTCTCCCCACCCATTATGCTCTACCATTGATGTCCATTCCCATTGCCAGTCTTGATACAACCAGCCTCCTCCGAATTTGACATTGTCAATGCAGTCACTCGCGAATCCCTTAATGAAGTATCGGTCACAAAAAGTGAAATTCGTCACCGCCGTAACGGTGTATGACTGAGTTGTGCTACTGTAGTCTGGTACGCATACGCGGAATCTATCCAGCCACGCGGCTTCACCCGCCAATGTTTGCACGTTGAAGTTTATTGAGCCTCCGCCTGCAGGTCCTAGGCATTCCAACTCTAGCAGGTGGTACCCCTGCGTCAGGTTCCCGATTGTTATGTTGAATGGTCCGCTTGTTTGATCTGAACATTTCAGCAATGTATCAATAATCACGTTTTGTATTCCAGCATCAGAGCTCCCGTAAAGGAAGCACAGCTTCGGCAATCCTGGAGGCATGTAGATTCTTGCAAGCATGTAGTACCACACCCCTGAAACACCTGTGTTGGGCACGTCGAACTCGAAGCTCGTTGAATAAGCGATCGGGTTTGCAGACGTGTCATAGAGCTTTCCAAAAAGTCTGGTCACCACGAGCATGTCACTTCCATCAACCTGTCCATCATCGTTAATATCTGCCCTTGCATTCCAACGGCTACTTCCAAACCATGAACCAAAAGCCCTTGCTACAATAATTAAGTCACTTCCATCAACCACTCCATCACAGGTTACGTCGCCCGGAAGATCCGGCGGAAACGAAGCATGATCCACCGTGTAAACAGCACGAACTAGAGGCAAAGAACTGAACAATGCTGAAACAAGAATTACTGCCACCAAGACCATTGCCAAAACCTTATTCTTAAATTCCAAATTGTTCACCCAGCTTGACCCGGCAGTTTTCCTTTCTGTACTCATCTTGGATATAAGCCTTGTGAAAAAAGGTTCTAGAGACAGTTTCTAGCATTACCCTTGTATCCGTCCTTGCATGCCTCCTTATCCATTTTTCGTGCTATATCATCGCGAGCTGCCTTGTCCCGAAATTATGCGTTGAAGTATGTTGGTGAGATTGCTTTGTCTGGTCTGCCCATGTTTTCGGCTGCTTCTCTATTCAGAACCAAGCACAACAGGCTGTAGAGCGCGCGCTATCATTTTTGGATTCGGTTTTGAAATCTGGTAGAATTCTGCTAAAGTGTTATATTCCATCCAAGAATCTATTCCGAGGAGTACCCCGATTGATGATTGTCGAATTGAAGCTTCTTAGCGAGCTTATGAAGGATAGTCGAAGAAGTGACAGAGAACTGGCTGAGGCAATGGGAGTTTCTCAACCGACAGTTAGCAGAACGATCAAGAAATTACAGATGGAAGGCATCATAAAGGAATATACGATGATTCCAGACTTGCGCAAGTTAGGGTTTGAAATCTTGGCTATAACCTTTCTTGCCGTGGACAAAGAGCCTGATTCGAAAGAATTTGAAAGGGCACTAAGCACTTTCCAGAATATTCTAATGTTTGAAAGAGGGTTAGGCTTGAAGTGTTCGCATGTGGTTGTTTCGCTTCATGAAGACTACTCTTCTTATGCAGAATTTGAAAGAAGACTCAAACAGAATTCTTGGATTGTAACGGGTTCGGCAAGTTTTCTAGTAAGCCTTGACGGTGATTATGGTTTTCTCTCGTTTTCGGCCCTAGCAAAAGATCTAGCCAGAAGCGAAACCTAGCCTTAGCGCGCGCTTGGCGCTCTGGCTTCAAGTATTCATCTATCAGGATATCTCTCAAGCCCTGTCTTTTCTTCTTCACCTAAGCTTGGCATCATGTTGCCTATTCTGGCTGGCGGTGGAATAGTTATCAGGGTTTGAGTTCGAAGCACTCCCTTCTGATGCTGGATTCTATCAATTATCTTTCGGAGATCATCCAAATCTGGGAACTGTACCAGGGCTACTGCGTCGAACTGCCCTGTCACTACATGAGTCGTCTTGACACCCTCAATTTTGAGCGAAGCTTCGGCAATTTGCCATGAGGCGTTGGCTTCTATGTTGATTAGAATATAAGCTTCCAAATCACTTTCCTCAAGAATCTATAGTCTGCTCTAGCGCATAAATCTGTACTGAAGGAACCAGTCAAGAAAGGATTAGAGCTTTACCGTCTGGCGCGCGCGAAGACATTTGTAACAAAACACCATTCTTCCAACATCACAGAAAATCTCCTTTAACTCTCAGATTGTAACAAAACCGTCGTCAGAGAAATTTTTAAACGGATTGTAACCGTCAGCGAAGCTCAAATCAGTTTAGATGAGGAACGAGTACAGAAAGCACGTTTCCAGATCATGCACTTAGTTTCGGCCATTAGATTCGGAAGCTCCACACAGCGCGCCCGACTGACTGCGTGCGAATTATTTTCTAAACACTCTTTGGTTAGCTCCTCGGAAGACATTGTTGTTTTGTTAGTTGCGGTTGCCCTTGCCTTTTCAGTACTTGAAACGATGATCGATCGATCGCAAGCTTGAAAGCCATGCCTTTTGCCCTCCTTCCTGAAACTCGTGTACCAGCCTAGATTGTAGCAAGAATTTTCGACATTATCTCCTCTTCTCTTTCGCGAATCATACTGCCCATTTTCCCAGTTTCCTCATCATCGGGAGTCTGCCAGTGTTTCTCTCGAAGGAGTCGTCCATCACTCTGATCAGATGGGCATATATGTATCCAAAACAAGCATCTGCTACGGATCTAACAACAGGTTTTCTAGCCTCAAAAAGTCTTGCTGTCATTTCTAGGTATTCCTGCAATAACCATTTGTCTATTTCTTTCTCGAACTCTTTTCTCAGATCATTATCCGGCATGCTCTGAGTACCTCTGTTTGAGGCAGAACAGTCTTTTGCCCCTTTTTTTTTATGACTTGTGGCATTTCCCATCGCGTCTATTTTGCGCGCGAAGGAAAAAACCTAAAAAACAAATAAGAAGAGAGATTCTCGAAGAAAACCGCATGAAAGGTCGGGCAGCGCGCGCTTACACGATGGGGAGCGCGCTAAACATTTCGCGTTTTTTTGAGTGACGACAAATCCGTCAAACTCGTACTCCTTGGAAAAAAAAGGTCAATCGTGCAGCAGAGAAGTTTGGCTATATTGGCACTGCTGCTTTGAGCAGGTCAGAAGTCGAACTGTAAGGGGTGAAACAAAGTTTCACAAAGCTTAAATGGACTCTTGGGGCTAATTACTGAGTGAAGGGGAAAGCAAACTCTCTATTGACGTAATAGCCTTAAGTGGAGAACATCTGAGAAGCCGATGAATAGGAATCTACGAAAGGTTAAAGCCTCTTCAAAGAAACAAAAAGAGGAGAGGAAGGGAAGGTTTAGAAGATGAGAAGAGAAGCAGTTGTTGGTTTCGTCTTGGTTGTGTTGTTTTTGGTTCCGGTGTTTCCAATTAGTGTTTTCCTTGGGGCAGCCGATTCTCAGGGCGGCTCTGGATTTTCTGGGTTACAGTCCACCGTAGACCAGTGGCCCATGTTCCGCCATGACCTGTCGCACACTGGATATACCACATCAACGGCGCCAAACACAAACCAAACCTCATGGAACTACACCACAGACAGCAAAGTGTATTCGTCTCCTGCTGTTGCTGGTGGTATGGTCTACGTCGGCTCACAGGATGATAGTGTTTACTGTTTGGACGCTTCTACGGGAGTACAGATCTGGAACTACACGACAAGCTGGTATGTGGATTCGTCTCCTGCTGTCGCTGGTGGTATGGTCTACGTCGGCTCAAAGGATGGTAGTGTTTACTGTTTGGACGCTTCTACGGGAGTACAGATCTGGAACTACCAAACAGGCAGCGGAGTGGTATCGTCTCCTGCTGTTGCTGGTGGTATGGTCTACGTCGGCTCATATCATAGTGTTTACTGTTTGGACGCTTCTACGGGCGTATCGATCTGGAACTACACGACAGGCGGCTATGTGGATTCGTCTCCTGCTGTTGCTGGTGGTATGGTCTACGTCGGCTCACAGGATGATAGTGTTTACTGTTTGGACGCTTCTACGGGCGTATCGATCTGGAACTACTTGACAGACAGCTATGTGGAGTCGTCTCCTGCTGTTGCTGGTGGTATGGTCTACGTCGGCTCATTGGATGGTAGTGTTTACTGTTTGGACGCTTCTACGGGCGTATCGATCTGGAACTACACGACAGGCTGGCCTGTGTTTTCGTCTCCTGCTGTTGCTGGTGGTATGGTCTACGTCGGCTCATTGGATGGTAGTGTTTACTGTTTGGACGCTTCTACGGGCGTATCGATCTGGAACTACTTGACAGACAGCTATGTGGAGTCGTCTCCTGCTGTTGCTGGTGGTATGGTCTACGTCGGCTCATTGGATGGTAGTGTTTACTGTTTGGACGCTTCTACGGGCGTATCGATCTGGAACTACACGACAGGCGGCGGTGTGTATTCGTCTCCTGCTGTTGCTGGTGGTATGGTCTACGTCGGCTCATATGACTTCAAGGTTTACGCTTTTGAACCGCCATTCTATGATGTGACCATAAAAGCTCATTGTAATACTGAGGGTGTTGATGTTATTGTGCCGATTACGATGGATGGGTCACCATCAGGTCATAGTACTGCTTACACTTTCACTGGGTTAACTGGTACTCATACTTTCGCGGTTCCAAGTACCGATGCAAATGGTCATCCTTTCTTAAATTGGAGTACTGGTCAGACGACCACGACGATTACAGTATCCTCTGGGGGCACTTACGTAGCATACTATAGCGCGCGCGCGCGACCATATACTCCTCAGCCAAGTTACCTGAATTCCACCATAAGTGTCTACAGCGCTGACGGCAAGGCTCCTGGCACTTTTGATGACCAACTTAAGTCATGGATTAAACAGTACATTGTTCCAAAAGGCTATCACGACATGAAGTTTGTATTTGGAGAGTGTTTCGGAGGTGGCATAATAGATGAAATGCTGGAATTTGGTAATGATGCCCATCCAGTGGTTGCGATGTCAGCAAGCAAATACGATGAGAAATCCTATGGTGAACCTGCAAACACTCACGATTATTTTTTGGAGGCTCTAAAAAATGACCTCAGAGACAATCCAGATCATACCATGGGGCAAGCGTTTGACAAAGCGAAAGCCAATGATCCTTGTGCGCCCGGAGGCGATTGGTATAACAAAGGGTTCCAAGAGAACCCTCAATACAACTCCGCAGGTGCAGGTGCAGACAACCTCAAACTTGGGAATAAGGGCACTGCAACTTCTTACAAAGCCATCTTATTCGCTGGGCAACCTGATCAGCGACATTGGAACGACATGGATGGAATGTATAACTTGCTTGTAGGGAAATTCGGCTTTACAGATGCGGACATTGAAGTTTGTGCCGGAAACGGGCAGTACAATGGTGGAAAAACGCTTCCGGGGGGCGGAACGATAGATAGAGGCGGCACAGCCGCCGATTTAGAGAATGCAGTCAAGGCAGTAGCGGCTAAAATGACCTCAAATGAGCAGCTCTTCTTCTGGGTAACTGACCACGGGGACTTTGATGGCTTGATAGCTAAAGGCTTAAGATATATTACCAAGACGGCCCATGACCTCTATTTCAAAATGTACGATTGGATGACATCTATCATGAAAAAAATTACGACAAACTATCCTTTCATAAAGATGTTCACCCAAAACGTTACATCACCCTGGAACAAAGTATACCTCAATGGCTACTTCGTTGGCAATCTATCGATGGTTGAGGGCGAACAACTTCTTTACTTCGACGACAACATTGTTCCACTGTATACAGATCCCACCAACAACACTTTGACGATAGAACTAGACCAAGTAAACCCGCTCGCTGTCAGCGACACATATATGTCCTCTGGTGCGCTTCCTACAGCAATAATCGAAGGGGGAGGCGTCGGCGGCATTGTTGTTCCGGTCGATAAGCTTGGTTTGTTGGCTCCTTACATTGGTTTAGCCTCAACAATCCTTGTCGGTGCAGTTGCAACAGCAGTCTATGTAAAGCGTGTCAAGCGTAGGAAGGAGAGACATTGAACCCCGTTGAACCCGTCTCAGTCTTCAGCCTCCCTTTTTTCTGTGCATGACTAGGGGCTGCCTTGTACGAACGTTAGAAAGAGACTTGACGAAACGAATCGTAGAATCCGGGATAAGAAGAGAGAAGAGCGTATAGACTTGAGCGCGATAGTGATCATCCTGGCAACCACTATTTTCCTTTCAGGTTTCTTCATCAATTCAATATTGAATCAGCCATCAACCAATCACTCGCTAACTATTCAGCCGTCAACTGCTGAACCGGTTAACTCAGCTTCAATACTCAGGGCTGCGATCGTAGACCAGGAGAGCCTCACATTTCCAAATCAAACCTTCATCCAAGCGGCAACCAGCATTCTTACGCAGACTGGATACGCAGTGGACTACTACTCGGGCGAGCAGGTTACGGTTGATTTCTACAGAAACCTACCGACTCACGACTACAGCCTAATACTTCTCAGGGTACACTCCACAGTAGGCCCGGCATTCTTCACTTCAGAGCCGTACAGCTCCTCGTACTTCAACTTGAAGCTGTTCTCCCTGATTACGGCAGTCTCCTACTACAGAGGCGGTCCCATTTACTTTGCGATATCCCCCTCATTCGTGACCTCATACATGGGTAGGAGCTTCAACGGATCAATCATCATCGCCATGGGATGCTACGGTATGGAGTCGAACGATATGGCAGAAGCATTCGTTGAGGAGGGAGCAAAGGCCTACGTAGGCTGGTCAGGTTCAGTGAGCGCATCCCACACAGACTCGTCAACCATAAGCTTGCTCAAGCATTTCCTCATGGGCAATCGAACACTAGCGGAGGCAGTAGATCAGACAATGCAAGATGTGGGGGCAGACCCTGTACATAAATCGGTCCTGCTCTCCTTCTCTGCAGAACAGGCAACCGCAGAATCCGAACAGAACAGAGAAAGTGACAACGGTGACTATTGGATAAGAGGCACTCATCCTGTCCCACGCTAACCGAAGCCTTCATCCAAAAAGGAGCAAAAACATGCATAGGACGGAACGGTTCAGTCCAGGCAAGCCATGCGCGCGCGACTCACAGAAGAAGCGCCTGCTAAGTTGGTCTAGACCAATCTTTGTTGTTCTGTTGTTTGTTTTGGTGTTATTTGGTAGACGGTTCGTGCGTGTTGTCTTTGGTTTTGTTGTGTAGTTTGGTTAGGGCGTTATCGAGGAAAAGTCCATGGTTTGCGCCATTAAGGATTACTCCCTAAACCTTTTATGTTAATTTATGGGTCTCGTGGCAATTTAAATCTCGCAGTCAATTCGATTAATGAAGCAAAAGAGAAATGGCTCAAGACTGCATTTCCCCAATTTTTGAAAGGAGCTTCTCAAGAACCTCTGGATCTTTAATAAGAATTGACATTAGCTTGTCTGCTTTCGCTCTTAGTTCATCCACTTTCTGCATGCTTTCCATGTCCAACGGCGACCCACATCTCATACAGAATTTTGGTGCAGGCGAGTTCTTCTCGTTGCATCTTGGGCACGAAACATTCTTCAGCACAACTTCCTTTTCTTGACTTACGGTCTTAACGCCTTGAAGTTTCAGCAGCGCGTTGTCAACATCTCTGCCGGACAAGTGTACGTAGGTTAAAGCCATATCAGAAGCTTGGACCCATCCGAAATGCTGTTTTAGCTGGGCCTCCGTAAGAAAGTTGGCTAGAAACGTTGCCCTGGAATGTCTGAAAAGATGTGGATAAACCCTCTTCTTGATTTCGGCTCTTTTGGCCACGTCCTTAAGCATGGCTTTTGCAGCTCCATAGCTGAAAATGTTGTTTCTGTTTCTTGTGCCAGAGATTACCCATAATGGTGCATCAACATTATCTCCTAACGGATGGTTCTCAAGCCAAGCTGACAATTTAGGGGCAGAAGCAATTATTCTGACCCGCCTATCTCCGGTTTTGCCGGAAACTAGTAGAACGGCACCATAATTATCAAATTGCACGTTCCTGATTCGTAGGGACAGGATTTCGCCTATTCTGCAACCGGACTCGTACAGAACAAGAATGAAGGCTTTATCTCTGAGACTGAATGCGCTTTCAACTAACTTCTTGGCATCATCCTCCGTCAGGATCTCTTCGGGGAGTATGCTGCTGCTTCGGAAACTCGCTTTGATCCATTTGACCTCTTCAGGATAATCTTCGGTTCTTTTCAACCATCTGTAGAATATTTTCAGAATGACTTTGTAGTCATGCTTTGTCCATTCTGAGTAGTCGCTTGATTCTACTCTTTGGATCAGATTCATTATGTCTTCTTTTTTCACTTTCTGAAAAGGTTTGTTGAACCAAATCGCAATTCTTCCAAGCACATCGAAATATTTGGATATCCTTGCCTTGCTAAGCCCATTAATAGTACACTCCTTATGGAACTCCGAAAGAAGCTGTTTGTCTTCCTCACTGATGTTAGAACCTTCTATCCTCTTCAAAACGTTCGCGATTTTTCTTTCATAGTTGTGGATTTCAATTTTCTGCCTCACACAATCACATTGTCCCTTCATCCTTTTTGTTCGTTAGGGATGCGCAATTGTGCCGATGCGCCCAGGGCAGGATAGACAATACAACTGCATATCCCTAGTGTTGCCTCATTTCCTGAAAATTCCAAAGGAATAACATTATTGGTATGTTGAGAGATTTAAAAGAGATGGGTTAGAATTGGAACGCGCCATTAGGACGTCTCATCGTCGATGAACCCATACGGCGGTCTTTGTGGATCCCCACTATAGTATACTCTAACATTTTCTTTCGTGTAGTCTGGCGGATGGTTGTCAACAACAATCAGCTGGCATTCATCATCTAGCTCGGAAACTTGTTTGAGTAATGTGTATACTCCGTCCACAATGGACATGTCTCTAAATTCCTCATCCACACGCTTGCCAAGTCCAATTCCGGATTGGACGCCATCAAGGATGAGAAAACCTGGATGATGCATCGAGCGCTGTATTGCTTCGGTGAAGATTGAGGTTAGCCAACAAATCGAAGATAGATTAATTGCCCCTTCGCTGGATAGTTCTTTGTATTTTAGCCCTCTAACGTAGGGAACTAGTTTTTCATCTATGTAAGCTTCATTGAGCTTTGGAAATCTAACTGTTTGGAGGTTCTTGAAGAACGTCTTGCTCAAAGAATCAATCAATTCCGATCTAGTGATAGACTTCAGTCTTTCTTCTGACAAACTCCTTTCTAGCTCTCTTTGTCTTGCCTGCAATCTTACTATTTCCTCGCCGATTTGCTGAATATCTTTTCTGACTTTTATCATCTCATCTATATGCTTGACTTCATTCTGATTAACACTTATTGTGGAGACGAATTCTTCTCTTTCCGTAAGATATGGGGACACGAAACTTTTCAGCGTAGCGTCCAGTTCCTGACCTGCAACAGATAGTTTTTCTGATATTTCCTTGTCCTTTTTTTCATTTTGCTCTATTTTACCCTCTAGCTCCTCAATGTAAATTCCAAGCTCCGCAAGTTTTCTTTCAATGGTTCGGATCTCCTTTGAAACATCTATTGGTATATCCGAATCACTCTGTTGAATCGCTTTTCCGCACAGAGGGCATAGTTTATCCGTATCTCCTCTCTTTTCCAGTGAGGATAGACATACCGGGCAAACGAGTATGGATAACGGATCTACTATTTTCTTGGCTTCGTTAAGGAAATGCAGTTTTGAGATGTCTTCATGATATTGTGCTCTTAAAGGGGTCAGTCTTTGCAGAGTCTTTTCATAACCTCTTTTTTCATTTCTTATGATTTGAAGTTGAGAACGCAATTTCAAAACGTTCTCTTGAAGACCCTTGGCTACATCGGAGCTCCCCGAAATCTTCTTGTCTATCCTATCCAAGAGTTCTCTTTTTGTCACAATCTCATGAAGCAGTTTATTCTTTTGTCCCTCTAACTCTTCCAAATTGAGAATTCCTTGAGATTTTACAAAATTCAGAAGAGTTGATTCCTCTTGCTCCTTTTCTTGAATATTGTCTTGATTTGTCTTCAGTTCCAGAGCCAATACAGCTTCCTTATCCGAATGTAGGTTAAAGACTACGTCCACTACTTGAACTAGTTTGTTTGCTTTTGCAAAGTTGCTCTCGAAAACCAAATCTGCTCCTGCAACTCTGGTCCTTTTCAGGTAGCATACCCAAAGAAGGTCCCTGAAGCTCATTACATCTACATTGGAGATATCCTGGGTTGGTGCTTCTTTGAGCGGTATCCCCGCCAGCCCGATTTTTGTGAGAATGAAACTACTAATGGATTCCTCGCCCTTTTTCTGATAGGAATTCACTTCAATTATCTCATGCTTAGATTGCAAGTCCGAAATCTTGCACACGTGAATGTTTTCTTTTGTTCGCTTCGAGAAGAGCTGTCTTTCTATGGTAAATGGTTCTTGATTTATCTCTATTTCGAGGAGAGCTGTGGTGGCTTTCTTGAGAAACTCAGGATGCATAGGATTGTCAGTATCCCCAAAGCAATAATCGATAGTTTCCAGAATTGATGTTTTTCCAGTAGCCATCTCCCCCGAGATGATGTTCAAACCGCTTTTGAAGGCAACGAAGTAGTCTTTCGTTACTCCTCTTACCCTCAATTCATTGATCTTGATTCTATTCATGCCTATCGTCAACCATATCGTACAAGTCAACTTGGAATGATTTGGCCTCTAACCATTCACTTGCTTTCTCCCATAGCTGCGCATCTGAGTAGCCTTTTAACATCTTAACGACACAAGTAACACTCTTCTTGTAAGCAATAGCATACATTGAATTTATCCTGCTTGAAATTTCAATTCCGAGGGGGGTAATCTCGTACAGTATTTTTCCATCCATGTTCAATACTTTAGTAAGACCCTTGGACAAAAGCAGAGAAAGGTATTGTTTTATTAATGTTCGCTTGGTTCGGTATCTTTGATCCGAACTCATATACTCTAGTTTGTTGGGTTCGAATCCTTCTATTTCTAGCTCAAGACGACACGGGTCGTCTTTTCCTATTATTAGGAAGGGGTTTGCAGCAAAGAAATCATAATAGGATAACCTCTCCAAATCCACACCTTTTTTTACCCCAAGGTCATTCAAAACGTCTAAAAGCAATAAGAGCCTGGATGAATTGAAGACAGTTGCATCCTCTGGGCTAAAAATGATTTTGCTTTTCCAATCTGATTTTTCTGTTTCCAACCAAATCAACTTCTCTTATCAAGCTTGTGAAAGTCGGGTGTCCATCCTATTTTGCATACATCTGCCAGTTGTTGCATAAATCCCTGTTTATGTAAAAACGAAGCCAAGACAATTGGTGAGTCTAGAATACCCTTATCCTCCTCTTCGATTGATCTTAACATGTCAGAATAGACTCGTCTAACTTCAGCTTCACGATTATTGCTTTGTAACGCTTCGTTGAATCTGGTTTCCCACATGGAATGTATTTTCTCATAGAGGCTTTTCAACTCGGTCATCTCTTTTAGGTCACCTTTGTCGTGTATTTCTTTTTGGATAAGTTCAGCATTGAAGAATTGACTTCTTGCCGACATGTTTTCCGTGATGCCTGCAAGCACTAGTTTTCTTATGAATAACGAACTCTCATATTCAGTTGCTTTTTCATCTGGCAGTTCATGAATTATCCTCTCGCCCGAGGTATGTGGGCTCACCTTATTGCCCAAGTTGAACTGCGAACAAATGCCTTCAGCTTCTGGAGTCATAAGTATTTGTTCGATGTCTGATAAGCACATGAGTTTGATGGGGACGCTTGTCTCATCCGTCTTCTTTTTACGCCATTTCTCCCACCATTTCATCTCTGTGGGGGAGAGATTACACGGAACACAAAGGGACCATACGTCAACTTTGAACTCCTTTTCTTTTGATTTCTCAATGAGCTTTTCAAATGAGCTGTTCACTTGTTCTCTTTGCGCTTTCTTTATGCCATCATTGAAGTATTTTGCCTGCCATATCAAACATTTACCTGAAGAAAGCTCCCCGACAAGGACATCAATTCCCCAGTCACCAGGACTAGGGCGTATTTCCACGGCGCCTCCGTGTTTCAGTTTGACCAAGTGCAAAATCAGCTTTTGGAACAGAGGTCTGGCTCCGTCCACTGTTCCTGCGGTTATTTCAAGTTGCTTCAGATTTAGCATTATTTCACTTTAATAAAATTACTTTCTTAAAGATTTAAGCTATTGTGACATGAATCTAGCATGTGACTCGCTATCTATCGGAACGTCTAACGGAACGTTAATGACTTAAATTTCTCAAACCTAAGATTATTATGGATTCTGAGGACGCCCCGATTATCGTCAACGAGGAGGCCTTGACTGAAGCATTTGTCCCAACGCGACTTTTGCATAGGGAAGGCCAGATAAGAGAGCTTGAAAGATGTTTGAAACCTGCGCTGAAGAACCGTTCGATTGAAAACATCTTCTTGATGGGTATTTCGGGCACGGGGAAGACCACGATAACGAAGTGGATTCTTGAAAACTACTTCAAAGAAATCTCTGCATACGTAAATTGCTGGAAATATCGTACAACTCATGAGGTTCTAAAAGAAGTTTTGCTGGCTTTGCAAGTACCAGTACATGGAAGAGAGTCAACTGGCGAGTTAACAAAAGCTCTTGAGAAAATAATGAAGAAAAGGAAGATAATTGTTTGTTTAGACGAAGTGGACAGGCTTGACGACTTTGACTTGTTGTATCTGCTGGCAAGAAGTGAGTGTGGATTGATGTTGATATCAACTCGCTGTCATGTTCTTGCTAGTTTGACATCTAGAATAAGGAGCGGTCTGGCTTTGACGGAGATAGAGTTTCCTGCTTACAAGACTGACGAACTTTATGACATAATTCGTGATCCTGTAGATTTTGCATTTAGACCAAGTTCACTGAAGAACGAATTCATCAAGCTTGCTTCAGTTGCAGCCCAAGGAGACGCCAGAACCGTTTTGGAAATCGTAAGAAAAGCAGGAAAGAAAGCCGAGGTCAGATACTTGAACGAGGTAACCATGCGAGAACTTGAAGAGACGATAAATGAAACAAACAAGCTCAAGATGGTTTATCCCGTTGACAAGCTTAACGAGCATCAGAAAGCAATTTACGATATTCTTGAAAAGAAAAGAAAACTATCGTCCGGATTGCTCTATAATGAGTACTGCACCCTGATGAAAAGTCCTGTCGTTGATAGAGCCTACAGAAACTATATGCGAAGAATGGTTAGTCTCGGATTGGTAAAGTCTGAGGGAAAAAGAAGATGGAAGAGGTATGAAATAATCGTCTAAGCAATAAAGGAAAAGACTGATTCTTGTTGGGGTCTTTCACGTTGGTGGAACTCTAGGAATCACTATCGCTCGCCTTAAATAGCCTCAACTTGTCTTCTAATAATAAGGGTTGAGTAGCTCCATGCGGATGACAAGATTTCGAGTTCAGAACTTCAAAAAGGTCAGGGACACAGAATGGATCAATTGCGGAAATATGACGGTTTTTGTTGGAAAAAACGAATCCGGCAAATCAGCCATTTTTAGAGGATTGTCAAAGATCAATCCTTCTGACGGAGAAAAATATGATGGTTTGAGAGAATTTCCTAGGAGAAGATTTACGAATGAGTTTTCAAAACAAGATTGGATCGTTAGCAGCGTAGAGTTTGAACTTGGATCGGACGAAAAGAAAGAATTGAATAAGATAAGTTCTCTATTTCAGGAAATGAAAAGCGTTGTGTGTACAAGGTATTATTCGCAGAGGCTCAGCATTGAATTTGACCCAAAAATAGAATCAAGCGATATTTCCAGTCGTGCTTTCCTAGGCTTGTTAAATGAATTGAAAAAATCAGTTGAAAAGTCCGTTACATCAGAAGAAAAAGCTCCAAAACTGACTGCTGTCAAGAATGCATTGCTCCCTTTCCTTTCTCAAACAATCCAGCAAACTCAGACTCAGAATCCAGATAATCCAACTCCAGAGACCACTGTGACCGATGTCAAGAATAAAATCATGACTCAGATCATTGAAGAATGGCAAAAAGAGTTATTCAAGGAAGTGGCTAGTCAATGTGATGAGTTTATCGAGAGATTTGTACGCAACAAACAGATTGAGCAGGCCAAACAATGGATAGAAAAGAACATGCCAAGATTTATTTACTTCGATCGATACGACGTCATAGACAGCGCGATTCACGTACCAACTTTTATTCAATCATTAAACCAGAACCCTACTGGTCCAAGACTCAGGGCGACAAAGTGCCTATTCCAGCACGTAGGTTTGGATTTGCAGGATCTTCAGCGACTTGATCCCAGCCAAACTGGCAAGACAGAGGCAGAATTAAGGAGAATGGCTGATGAGCGCTCCATAAAAATGTCTTCGGCATCTAACGCAATGACACAGAAATTCTCCGAATGGTGGGAACAAAGAAAACACAGATTTAGATATCAAGTGGATGGGCCCTCCTTTAGAGTCTGGGTTTCGGATGATCTGGATCCAAGCGAGATAGAGCTTGATCAACGCAGTGCAGGTATGCAATATTTCTTCTCGTTCTATCTTATTTTTCTGGTGGAAGCAGAAGCTGCTCACCGCAATTCGATTCTTTTGTTGGATGAGCCGGGGCTACATGTTCACGGAACAGCCCAACAAAAAACAGTGGCCTTCTTAGACAAGCTTTCACAGAATAACCAACTATTATACACTACGCATTCACCCTTCATGATTGATGGAGATCATCTGGAAAGAGTGCGTATCGTTTATGAGGACTCAAGTGACGGAACAACAAGGGTTTCAGAGGATGTTTGGCCAAAAGATAAAGATTCACTCTTCCCGTTGCAAGCAGGCCTGGGTTACGCCATTGCCCAGACTCTGTTCTTTTCAAAGAGGCAAATGGTCGTTGAAGGCCTGACTGATTATTCTGTTCTTAAAGCCTTTAACGAGAATCTATCGAAGAAAGGCATGAAAACGCTGAGAGAAGATGCTGTTATTGTTCCTTCAGGAGGAATAAGAAATCTCTTGCCTCTTGCTTCTATACTACTTGGACACGACATAAAAATCGCTATTCTTCTTGATGGTGATGAGCCTGGGCTACGCAAACGGGAGGAGATTGCAAAGAAATTTCAACTTACATGTCTCTGCATAAGTGATTTCGCTGGAAAAGAGAAGGCAGAGATTGAAGATCTCTTTGCGGAGGATTTCTATCTTAAAGCTGTTGGCGAGGCTTATCCAAATGTTACCTTGAAATTTACGCGAGAAGAAAGAGAAATCGAGGGAATTGCAAAACGCGTAGAAACAGCTTTTAAGAGAATGAACATCCCTGAATTCGAGAAGTGGCGACCTTTAAGATTGATTGTTGATTGGATTCAGAAAGATCCAGAAGTCATAACAGAAGACGTTCTAGCAAGATTCGAAAACATCTTTGAACATGTGAACTCGATTTTAAACGAATAGATCCGCGGCTGTGAACAAATTCAAAGATCATTTCCTCTCGGTATGTCTAAGATTGAAGCACTCGACGTTAACAAAAATCTGTAAAAAGTGTAACGACGGTTTAGACGCTCCTGTGAAGCTAGCCCTCGGCACCATAACATCATTTCGGATAAGCCCTAGACACTTCCTACTTTCGTTTCCTGAAGAGTAAGGTCGTCCAAGGTGCAGATTAATAGCGCGCGCGTTTGATAAGAATGTCTAAAGTTCCTCTTCCTCAGCGTACTTCTGATAAACCCACGTGCTAACGTCATTAAATACTCTCTGAATGTCCTCGCCCTGCCCGAACCTTATTTTCAATTCTTCTATCATTGATTCAAATGTTTTTATGAGAAATTCGCTGAGTAACAGATTTATTTGTTTTTGCTCTGCTTCCTCAGGAAAACCCTTCTTAAAGAACTCAGTCAAAATTTCGAAAAGCACAGATGGCGTTATCTTAAGGTAGGACTTCAAAATAGAAGTAGTAGTTTCGATCCTAAGTCCACTCGTTAATGATGGATAAGCTTTTTTAATGAAGTCTATTAATTTGGAGTGTTCTAGTTCAAGCCGTTTCAGAGAAAATCTTGTCAAGGAATAATAAACTTGCTTATGACTCTTCTTCTCCCTCTGAACGTATTTTGCTGCCTCCAACGAGCGTAGCCTTCGGGAAAGACGCACCTCCAAACTTCCTTTGTTCTTCCATTCAAGAGTTTTCATGAGGTGGTCTCTCAATTCGATAAAACGTGCTTTCTGTTCTCTAAACAGAAATTCTAAAATTTCTTTGTCTACAAGTTTCAAATCTGCGCTTACGAACGGGGTCATTTACAATCACGATAGCTAACATTGTTGGCTAGTTATATACTTCTTGCACTACTTAAATCATATGTAAAAACATAGGAATGAAAGTGTCTTGTCCAGAACCTACGAAACTAGCGCGCGCTCCATAGCGACTACGAAGGCGAGCACATCATCCTCATGACGGCTGAGGAGTACCAGCGCTACAAGAAACGGTTGTACGCCATCTACGAGAAGGAATTTGAAATCAAGGTGCATGCCTGAATGAGCCGACCAGACCTTAACGCCAAAAAAGCGGTGATGAGGGCTAAAGAGAGAGGCCTTGTCTACGTCCGATACAGGGACCATGTTCTTTACCATAGAAGTAACCCAGAAAACTTCAGTCCACAGACGCGGGAAACAGTTGGCTGGCTTGTCTATGAATCGCTTGATTACATTATAGTATGCTGGGACCGCTCTGCTGAACCTCCAACTTTGAAGGGCGGAGACCCTAAGGCGTCTGGGCTTGTTGTGCTTAAATCGGATGTTTTGGAGCTGAAGAGGCTTGAGTAGACATGAGTTATCGATTGATAACTATTCATTCTGTTTGAGCCAGAGTTCAACGGCTTCCGTAACGGCTAAGCCCAGGGCTCCTTTCTTCCCAACAAACTTTTCGGCTGCTTTCATCCTAAGCCTTCTCTCTAATTCCTCGGGTACGTTGGCGTTGATTCTTCCCATGGTGATTCACCTACACTTATGTACTGTAGTACCTAAACGTTTAAATGCTTTCCTGAGAGTTAGAGTACTTGAGTACAAGAGTACTCAGGAAGGACGGATAACAAACATGATTCAAAACCGGATTCAAAAACGCCGACTGATCAAGCAGCTCGCAAAAGCGGGCATCAGCAACAAAGCATCGAGGAGATCCTCCACTTCTACGGAGTGAACTCCAAGTGACACAGCTGGAAACGTTCGAGATCACCCACAGTCCCAGAGGACGCCGGCTACATGCGCCTCTAGTGCTTACGTTGCCGAAACCGGAAACTCCCAGAGAACAAAGCCTCATCAACTACGCCATCGACGCCCTAAGCTGGAAGATGCCAGCACTAGTGAAGTTCACTCTCATGAATCAAAGCTGCAGAATGCTAGCCCAATATCTCCAGCGCCACAACACCGGAAGCACAGCTACACTCTACCAATACATGTACGGAGTCCACCGATTCTGTTCCTGGATCCAGAAGACGCCGGACCAGCTTATCAGCGAATGCAAAACATCGGACGATCTCCCGGAGCCGAGAAACTTAAGCCTTCAGGTCAAGGCGTTAGACGATTTTGTGGGAGACCTTCAAGCCGGGGGTCTTGCTCCAGGAACCATAAGCAACCACGTAAAAGGAGTAAAGGCCCTATTCCGAGTTAACGGCCTCAAGCTGGAGCTTCCCTATCGACTGTCTAAACGTGTGATCTATAGCGACCGGTCGCCCAGGCCTGAAGAGTTGCAGAGTCTCATCGACTTGGCAGACTTGAGGGATAAGGTTATAGTAGCGCTCCTGGCCTTGGGCGGCTTCAGAGAGGGAACCTTAGTTAGACTGTGTTATCGACACGTGGCCGACGACTTGGAACGCGGCGTAGTTCCCCTTCACGTTCACGTGGAAGCTGAGATCACCAAGGGAAAATACGCGGACTACGATGTTTTTCTCGGAGCTGAAGCCGTCGAATATCTGCGCCTTTACATAGCGCAACGTCGAGCTGGCAGCCCTGAACTGCGGACTCCACCCGAAAAGATAACCATGGAGTCTCCATTGATCAGGAACACCCACTCGGCCCTGGTGAAGCCAGTATCCCCAAGCCGTGTCCACAGCATAATCCACAACCTATACCGGGAAGCTGGCTTGCTAAAGAGTCAGAACGGTCGCAGATACGAGCTCAGAGTCCACAGCATACGCAAATACTTCCGTACCCAGCTGGCTGCCTTAGGCGTCAACCAAGACTATATCGAGTATATGATGGGCCACAAGATCTCAACTTACCACGACGTGAAGATGAAGGGCATCGAGTTCCTCCGCAATATATACGCGGCGAGCGGCCTATCCATCCGACCGAAGGCACGCGTATCTAAGATTGAGGCGCTCAAAGAGATCATCCGCGCCTGGGGAATGGACCCTGAAGAGGTCCTCACCAAGAAGGCCCTAGCCGAGCCTCACCGCGTATACGTAGGCTCAAGAGATTGGGAAGAGGATCAGGTGAGGGCGCTGAGCACAGCCCTGAAGGATATGATGAGAAAGGAGCTAGTGACTGCTAAAGCTGACAGTTAAGCGGTATAAATTCTCGCTCGGGCGATGGTCTCTCCCGGGCTACCACTACATGTGTAAGAGAATACTCTCCCCATTTTTTCACTCTTGTGATAGTCGGGCCGACGATGGCTTTGCGGTAATGATTGACGGTGAGCGCGTGACTTCGCAGAGATGTGGCGGACCTTGCCACGCGCTTTACTAGGTTCTCCGGTTTTCTGGGTGTCTTCCTCTTTAGTACTCAGGTCTTCAGTCTCCTTACCGTTATCTTAACGCACTTCAGCGTGTAGGCTCTAGCGTTTTCAGCGAGATCCCAGCACCTCAACTAGCGTTAAAACGTGAAAATTCAGCGACGGTAAAAACGCTAAACCCCAACTCTAACCATGCGGTACCATGCAGGACCTAGCACACCCAATAGCAACTAGTACAGGCGCAAACGTCAATGACTGAGTATGGGAAAAGACCAAGAAAAAAGGTTCAGGCGCCTCTTAGCACGCGCAGCGTAGATAGGTTTTCAGAACCGATTCCCAGTTTTTCTACTATTCTCGTTAAATTTACGGAGAATCGGTTATTTACCGCCGACGGTAAACGGTAAGTGGGAATTACCGTGGAGGAGACAATAGACATGGAGTCGAGTGTTCAGAAGGTTAGGCGGGCCGTTATTGAGTTCGTCTCTGACTGATACCGAAGAAGCGTTAACACGATGGTGCCCAGCCTCAGGGAGATCTGCAGGGACGAGAACGTGGTGAAGGCGTGTGGAAGCGCATGCTACCCAAAGAAGCTCGAACCTGTCTTTCCACCCGAACTGGAGAGATCCGGCCCGCCCATGAAGAGAGTGTGTAAGGCTTCTCGCGTGCCAACTCCAACTGCTAGGATTAGCAAGGCTAGGAAGGCTACGGAGGCGAAAGCAAAGAAGGTGAAGAGAGAGGACGAGAGAGAAACGGCGAGACATGATGGTCTGAGAATGGTAGAGGTTCAGGATACGGCGCATCATCCAGCAAGCCGAGAGGAGATCGAACGAAACATCGAAAAACAGGACGAGCAGGTGCGCTTCAGAGAGGAAGCGGCCAAGGAAGACGCAAGAAGGCTCAAAATTCTATTTCGAGATCCTGACCCCAAGATAAGTAGTCCAATCAAAGACGCCTAGGTGAGCTATTGCCTGAGATTATGGAACACATGTTTGGGATCAAGGTCACTGTACCCGAACTCGTCGCCATGCAGAAAACCTATGATAAGGCGAAGGAGGAGGGATGGCATGGGCGCGGCGAAGGATCCAAAAAAGGAGTAGCTTCTTCGGGTCAAAAGCAGACCGGCCAGTTCGGAGCTCTCACTGGACAATATCTGTGGCGTACTTGTCAGAGTTTGTTCTGAGAGTACAACAGGTTCCGCGGGTGCTGTTGAGGATTGGACAAAAGCAAATAGGCAGAATTCCCTAGATTATACTGGTTGAGTCTATTGGATACAGAATATCTTGAAGACTATGAGCAACGAGAGAATATAGAATTTGAAAGATTTTTGAACGGAGTGCAAGAAGGGAGACTTTCTTTCCAGAATGATAAATATCCTCCCGACAGCTGTTTCTACGAACTCCACAGACCAGTTGTAGATGCAGCTATTGATGCACTATCCGAACTCCCAAATAGGAAGAACATTTGGGCACAGATCCCCTTAAGTGGATCACTTATTTTGCCGATTCCAGCACTACCAAAAACTGAGTTTGAAGAATTAATGTTTGAAAGCTCAGCCATTCCACAAGTAATTGACTTTGTCAAAGAGACTGGGAGACTTCAAGTAGTACTTATGGACAACCCACTGTCCTATAAAAATCTTGATTATCTAGATCCTTTCTTCAAAGAATTGAAACCTCCAGTAAGTTGGGCAATCCCATATACTTTTCTTGGAAATCAGGAGGAGATTAACAAGGCTGACGAAACATTCTTGGGGCTTGCAGAAATCAGGTTTTTGGATTACATAGTTAAGGGTGCTATAGACGCCAATGTGCCAGCAAACAAGTTCGTGAATATGCTCTTTATAGGGTATCGAAGACTTAAGTTGGGGCATTTTGCAATTGCTGAGGAAGTCGAAAACCTTATGGTCGATGACCCCGCCAAGGCACTTGCTTTGCTGGGTGTCTGTAGTACATTCATTACTGAGCCTCTTAACGATCTGCGAAGCGATGTAAAGAATTACACCTTTGAAGAACTTGCAAAGGCGCAAATTCTACCCAGTGCTTACCGCCCAAAGAAGATACAGTTTCCATGTGAGATCGGCAAGTTTCTTTTGAGGAAGCTGACCCATGCCGCTCAGGACATGAGGGCATGTTATAACTTAATGGATCTTTACGATTCATATGATCTAGGAAAAGTGCAAAAGGCCTTGAATGAAGGAATAGTCACAAATCATCCTGATATTGTGGTTAAAAGTGCCGAAGATGTTTCTGAGATTCTTGAAGAAATATGGAATGACAAAACCATTCCAAACAGGATAAAGAACATAGAAATTGGCGTACCAGTCTCAATCGCAGCAGTAGGGGGAATGATAGCCGGCTTGCCGGGGCTTTTTGCAGGAGGTTTCCTATCGGAACTGGGCTTCAAGGTTGTGGAGAAAGCAACAGAGAAATACGCTGAGAAACTCTTCAGCGTAAAGGGAGAAGGCCTGACTGAGAGGCTGGCAAAGTTGAGGACCAAGAGCTATCAGGCAAACATCTACGAGTTTAAGAAGAAATACAATAAATCGGATTAGATCACATCTGTCCTACTTCTTTAGTGAGACATTCACTTTACCGGCTTGCGTACTTTGTCTATGAGCGTCTCTTTCTGGAAGAGAAGAGCTAGAAGATATTCAACACTGTGAAGATACACTAGCGAGGTTTTGTGGCACGCTGGCTTGTCCCGAAAACGGTCAAAAATGGTTGTAAGTCTGATTTTGCTTGTTAGAGCCTGTAATGGGCTTCTTTGATGAGCGCGTTTTGGCTGCGCTTGGAGACGGCAGACCCAGAAGCTTTACCGCACTTCTTGGACAGGTTGGTTTCAACCATGACACGTTGCAGAAACATCTCGATCGGCTAATGACTAGAGGTTTTGTGTTGAGGGGAAAAGTGACTGCGAACGGTTTCGGAAGACCTAGATTTGCATATTAAATTCCATCAAAGACCAGAAGACAAGTCAGTGCCGCACTCGAAGACACACGTGGGGAACTGGTGGCCATCCCTTTTAGCCGCATCAGACACATTTGCAGATTTGAGAAGGGCGGTTACTGCAAAGAAACAAAGGGGACTGTTCGCCTCTTTGCCCCCAAATCCGAAAATAAGACTTATGACCATTTTACACCAATTAAGGGAGCGCGCGCGAGGCCAATGGGAATTTCTCTCTAATAAGCTTGATCTGTGACTTCCTCGGTCTTTCAATGAGCTCATATATCACAGAGAACTTGGTGTTTGAAGCATGAAGAAATTCACCTTCAATGTTGGCCAACAATATCTTGGTCGAATGTCTTCTTATTTCTTCAATAAGCTCGGAGCAACTGTCCTCACGCAAGACTATTGAGAAGAAGACAGATGTGTCTGGGATGACAGCGCTCTTCCCCAAGATTTTTCTTGGTCTCAGTTTCTTGCCTGAGGATTTCTTTACTCGACCCAATAGATCAGCCATCCCTTTCTGGGCGTATTAGTAAGACTGAACAGTGGTCCAGCCCGCGCATTTGGGGGCAGGCATCTGCCATTTCAATTTACGCTTGGGAAAATCTTCGATGAATGCTTTGAACAGGCCATCAGGTTCTCTTTACACCATATCAAACACGGGTTCTGATATGTTGGTCACAGATTTTAAGACTGGTGCGCGCATGAGATAATTATGTTTAGTTACAAACGCGACATACCTATCAGATGCAAGAATATTGAAAATGGTTACAACAGAAAGATGTTCACGGTCCACGCGTAGATATTGTTAAGGAGATTTTGATGGAGTTGAAACTGTGGGTGGGGGTTTCGAGCGAAGAAAGGCTAGGCTAACTAGGTATAAGATAGTCCTCAAATTCTTCTGGGGCGACTGAAAGGTGATATTCAGACATATCTCCGATATATTCCTTGGATATGTTTCAAAGGCTGCTGCAACGCGCGTTGCCATTGATTGAGCAGCTAGAGAAGGCTCGCAAGTAAGGGAAAGCCCAAAACTAAGCTGGAAAGGCTAGCCTAACTTCCCAAGAAACCCGTCTTCTGCACGCGCCTATTCTGGGACATCGGAAGAAGACATATATGATCTCTGCTATAGTAAAAATTATGGCAACAGATCAAAAGACCAACTTGATGATTGGAAAGACACTTCGCATAGTTCCAATCTTCCGTGAAAGACAATTTGTTTTTGACGAGAAGCTAGTATTCGTTCTGATGCCTTTTTCTGAACCATGGTCTGACAGAATTTGGGAAAAACTAAGGATGACTATCGAATCAAAGGGTTTGCGGGCAGAAAGGGCAGACAATAGGTATGGAGCAATCATTACAGAGGATATTTGGACAGGCATTATGGAATCACGTCTTCTGATTTGTGACACAACAGGTTGGAACCCGAATGTCTTTTACGAGCTGGGAATTGCACATACTATTGGGAAGCCAGTTATATTGCTGACCCAACCGACCCATCATCTTCCATTTGACACACAAGGGCTGAGACACCTGATTTACACGGACAACCCAGATGGCATGAGAAAGCTTGATGAAGAACTACCTCAATGGATTGACCATTGCCTATCGGTTTTTACCCGAATTGGATTGGTTAACCGCCAAGAAAGAGAAGCCTGGAAAAGGGAGAGAGCAGCCGCGAGAATGCAAAGAAGAGTTGCAGCTATGGAGAAGAAAACCATCAGAGAAAAAATAAAAGATGCTTGGCTGCTCAACACGAAAGGTTACGATCCGCCTTTGCCTCCAATGAATCAACAAGTTCTGAGGGGCCAATTAGGTGCTGTTAGGATGAAAATGATGGAATATGCCTATCCTTTTTCTGTGAAGGAGATCGAAAAGCTAGTCACAGATCTCAAAAGAGTTTGGCCGGAGACATGGGAAGGACTGACTGTAGAGGAAGCCACTAAGAAATCAGCTGAAATTGAAGAAGTCGTGAACAAATATCGCGCTGATTATAGAGAAAAAATGACTTAGCGCGCGGCGCGCGCACTGCGCTGGGTTTAGACAGGATATGGACCTTAGCCTGAGTTATCGGTTATTCCGCTTTGCATTGCCATATGTCGCAGAAGTCCTTACTGTTGTAAGCGCACCAAAGGGCGAATTGAGTAGCATTCACTAGCCCAAGTATGGCCTCTCTTTTTCCGAGGCTAGCCATTCCTCTGTGAACTGCGGCGCGCACGCTTCCAAAAGCACTCAAGAAGAACATTGGCTCAACAGACTGGAACAAGACACGAAAACTTATCGGTGAACTGAGAGATAAGCATCTGATAGCGAAGCATCAGGGATTTGACGAATTCTTCAAGAAATAACGAAAGCTTGCAGAATACCATTGCGCGTTCCCTCTGGGCCAATAAACTAATGCGCGCGGTTGGATCCAGATTGAAATAGTTGCCGCGAATGCAGTTCCGATGTTGTTGCGTTTCAGTACAGTTTTTCAATGGAGAAGAACAACGCATTCAATATTCTTTGGGAAATATCTTCGAAATTCCCGTATACAGCGGATTGACCCTCGATCTCATGTGCGCCGAGATTCCGAAAACCGTAGCTAATTGCAAGATCGGTTTCGTTGGGCTAGAGAAATATTCCATCTACTTTGTAAGTCGAATCTAGCAGGCTTTCCAAGGTTTTTTGAAAATCAGTCTCGAAATCTCCATTTATCTTCCCCAATCTATCCTTGCTGAGAGTCAATGATGATTTCGCGGAAGGGAAAGCTAGATGATCGATAAACTTCCACTCGGTGGGATTTTTGTATTTGATGACCGCATCCAGGATTAAGCATAGCGTGAACATAGAGTTAGACTCCAATAAAGAAGCAAACAAATTCCTTTCCAGCCTACCGTCTATTCCGTTCAATAAACTGTCCAGACGAAACAGAGTGAAAACAAGGTAGAAGACTTCTTCTTCTAGATTTGTTTGCTTGAGGAATTTTGATCCCATATCGGAGAGCGTCAGTGTGAATTTTCTTTCTGAACGGTATACTTCAAGCTCCTTCTCTAAGAAGTCCGCAATTCTACGAACTCTATGACGAGAAGTTTGATTTTGCTGCGAATAGTCCAAAGTGACAAAAAAGTAGGCCGGTGAAGCGGGCGATTTCGCGTTACTCGTCATCTTGTCTTCTTCAAGTGCTTGATGCATCAGCAGGAATCCTTTCTCTAATTCCTGGTTGAGAATGCAAGTAGTTGCCCAGAAGTAGTAAGGCGTCCCTTTGTGAATTCTATGACTCGTATTCTTTGCTTCCCATTCATAGGCGATTCCCAAAGCAAAAATCCAAATGTTTTCTGCCTGACCGAATTGCTGCGTTCCAAGAAATTGGTTCCAGATTATTGTGAAATTATTGAAGACTTTGTCATGGGCGATGAAGCTGTTCTTGTTTGCATCAAAGAATCTCAATGCTGCATGCCTGAATTGGGTTATGTCCAGACTGTGATTAGCAAAATGGGACTCATAAAACTTCATGAAGAAGTCGTTCAGTGGACTATTGACATCCTGTAAATGAAAAGTGTTAGAGCCAATCTTGAACTCAAATCCACTGTTCATCCAGAGCAGAGGAAGATAGAAGTCCTCAATCAAGCCTTGAAAGAAGCCATACTGCAGGAGCTCCGAAAATGACACAAAAGTATTCTCTTACATGTGTACAGGTTTCTCCCGGGCTACCATAAAAACCGCTGCATTTTGTTCTTGTTTTGCGAGAGAACCTGTTGTGGTTCGCGGTTGGTAGTTGAATTCTGAACGCGCGTAACCATGGCGTTGAATACAGGTAGGGAAATATGCTTGATTTGGCTCTACGTTTTGTTTGTCTTGTTGACTTCTGTACACTCTATGTTTCGCGTCTTGCAAAGAGTGCGAGGCGCTCAAAGCAAGACATATACCAAGCCTGCAACTGCTAGCTCGGTGTGTTTGCATGTACAGGTTAGTGCTCGAAGCTGTTCAAGTCCTGCAAAAATGTGCGGCCAACTACAGAGTTGGTGACAAGATAGTGATAGATGATGTAAGCATTAACATGAAAGAGTCGACCAACGTTTGTCTTTACGCGTTGAGCTCTCTCATGCCCTATCTTACGCCTCTCTCAAGAGAATTGTCAGCCAATGATTGGATGAGCAGGGTCACTGAGCTAAGCTGTGGAGATGGCGGCGTCAAATTCAAAGTCACACGAATCAAGAAGTGAACCTACGGAATTGGAGTGTTCTTTCTCGTCGCCTGGCGCGCGCGCACATCAATTAATTATTACGATTTAGGTGGTATTTTTGGTGGTATTTTCGTTATTTTCTTGGTCGTCCTAGCATTGTTCATTGGCACTATTGCATTGGAAGGTTACATTGTCTCACTCACAAAAAAGAGACTCATTCATGAATTGCGGCTCATCAACGAGTTCATCAAGTTTGCCCAACCAGTACCCCGCCACCTGACTCATAAGCGAGCATCTTCAGCTGATTAAGAGCCCCTATACTACTCTAAGAACTTGTCTCAAACCTCTCATGTTGACTTGCCTCTAACGCGCGCTACGTTCTTTGCTTATTGTTCGTAAAGCAACCGCATTCTTCCTTTTTGGGAAGACAACGGCAAGCATTGTGAGCAGCATGAACAGTGGCAAAGCCGTGATTGATGGAAACTCGGGTATTATTATCTGGTTTGCGAGTGGGTAGTGGTCTGTATTGTTTGCATCAATCGTGTATGATGTGTTCCATACGCCGTTAGTTTGTGTTGCGTTTGGGTATCTTGTCTGATAGTCACTCCAGTGGTTCCCCATGGAACCATCGTCCCAGACATTCGCCAAGCCATCAGAAAAAACTTGGAAAGAGTTGTCCATGAAATTGTTGTGGTAAAATCTGTTGCCAGAGGAAGAATTAACGATACAGACGCCACCATCGTTGTTTGCTGTTATGTTATTATCGCTTATACTGTTATAGTTGGAAGCAGAATCGAGCCAGATGCCACGAAAGTTGTTTGCTACGTTGTTCACGCTTATACTGTTGTTAGAAGAAGAATAGAGCAGTATGCCCCAAAGGCTGTTTGCTGTAATATTGTTCCAGGAAATAATGCTGTTGTTTGTTTCACATAGTTGCACACCGACAGTTGTTCTGGATAGGTTGAGGTTTTCAACCCTTATGCGGTCGCAGCGGACGAGTACTACCTGTCCCGCATCGCCCACGCTGTAGTTTGCGGCGCCTTCGAGGTAGACGAGCGACTTGCCGTTC
Source organism: Candidatus Bathyarchaeota archaeon (assembly GCA_963732715.1). Taxonomy (GTDB): domain Archaea; phylum Thermoproteota; class Bathyarchaeia; order Bathyarchaeales; family Bathycorpusculaceae; genus CAZCRE01. The sequence goes on from CAVTAO010000002.1 coordinate 28,590, forward strand.
ACAGTGTTATCCTCCACAGAGTTCTGGTAAGAATCCCAAACAGAAAGACCATCATCAGTGAACGTGTTTCTGCTTATGCTGTTGTTGGAAGAGGAAGCAAGCAGGATACCATAATAGCTGTTTGCTGTTACGTTGTTTACGCTTATGCTGTTGCTGGAAGAGGAATAGAGCCGGATGCCAGAATCGTTGTTTGCTGTTATGTTGTTTCTGCTTATACTGTTGTTGAAAGAAGACTCGAGATTCATGCCATAACTGTTGTTTGTCATGTTGTTTCCGCTTATACTGTTGTTGGAAGAGGAATAGAGCTGGATACCATAATTGTTGTTTCCTATGTTGTTTCCGCTTATACTGTGATAGTTGGGAGGATAACCATAGACATCGGGAGAACCAAGCAAGATGCCAGATTCGAAGTTTTTGATTTGCGTGTTCCGAACCGTCACGTTTTCTGTTTCAGACAGGTCTATTCCAGTTCCACTTCCAGAGCCCTGGAGCGTGTAGCCGTTTCCGTTTATCACAATGTTGTTTCTATACACCATAATCGAGCCATTAATATTGTTAGTGAAGTTATAGGTGACCTCGTCAGCGGTCTGAATGTATGTCGTTCCCTCAACGCTTCCATTAGCCCAAATGTAAACGAATACACCATCAGCCTTGACTGTTTGAACGTTAAGAACAAACCCTGCTGCGAATAACGTAGATAACAAGCACAGCAGAAACGCAGTCGTGAAGGAGGCAAAAACAGTCCTATTCATTTCTGATCACACTGGCAATCGCTATACCTTTCTCCAGTTCTTATGGTTTATGCAAGGAACTTCAATTGAACCAGAAAAAGTAACCCTCGTCTGCAACAGAAAACTCGCAGCTTTCCTACAACCACCTAAAGAAATTGCAATGCGCTCAGGAGAAGCCACGAAGCGCGCGCTGCTTTTCCCGGCTTTCCGACTAGCTTAGGGTTGACTCTACGTAGACCGTTATTCCATAGGTC